>CALBGD010000001.1 GCA_937893735.1 uncultured Clostridia bacterium
AAGCGCATTGCGGCGGTCGCCGAAAAGGTGGTTCCCGGGATGGTTCTGCTGTATCTCCTTGGAACTCTGGTTATCTGTTTCATGCACATCGACCAGTTCGGTGCAGTGTTCACATCCATTTTCAAGGGGGCGTTCGGGCTTGAAGCCGCTGTCGGCGGCATTGTCGGCCACGGTGTGAAGATGGCGGTACAGATGGGCATGAAGCGCGGTGTGTTCTCCAACGAAGCCGGTCTTGGCTCCTCTGTTATGGTACACTCCAGCTCCAACGTAAAGGAGCCCGTTCAGCAGGGTATGTGGGGTATCTTTGAAGTATTCGCTGATACCATCGTTGTATGCACACTGACCGCTTTCACGGTTCTTTCCTCCGGACTTATCGACCTTGAAACCGGGCTTCTTGCAGACGAGACCATTACTAACACCGGTTCGCTCGTGGGTATCGCATTCGAACAGAGCTTCGGCGTCTGGGGACGCTACTTTGTTGCGATAGCGCTGCTTCTGTTTGCGTTCTCCACCTCCCTCGGCTGGAGCCACTACGGAACAAAGGCTTTCGAGTACCTGTTCGGCACCAAGGCTACGCTTTTCTACAAGATAGTATTCGTTGTCGCAATATTCGGCGGCGCGACCATGGGAGAGAACCTCGCGTGGGAGCTCTCCGATACATTCAACGGCATGATGATGATACCGAACCTGATTGGCGTGCTTGTGCTTTCGCCGATGGTTTACAAGTGTACGAAGAACTACGTTGACCGGCACATACGGCACCTGAACGTTGAACCTATGCTGTCAGTCCACGCGGATATACAGCGCGAGCAGGCGGCGGCTCTTGAAGCCGAGCAGAAGGAGCTTGTAAGCGCCGGCATCGACTCGGACTACGCGGAATAAAATTTTATGGGGAGCCGGAAAGCTCCCCATATCTTATATG
Source organism: uncultured Clostridia bacterium (assembly GCA_937893735.1). Taxonomy (GTDB): domain Bacteria; phylum Bacillota; class Clostridia; order Oscillospirales; family Ruminococcaceae; genus CAG-115. The sequence goes on from CALBGD010000001.1 coordinate 923, forward strand.
CAAAAATCGCACGGAGCCGTTTCCGTGCGATTGCTTTTTGTGATTCAAATTTTAGTCGCAGTAACCGAAAGCAAGCACGAAGAACGCTTCGCTCTCTCCTGCCTCCATGCGTATCTCAACGGTGTGCTCCGCGGAGGTATCATCGTCTATCAGGTACGCTGTAACCGGGTTGTTCCAACCGTCCGGCATATTCGAGGATACCGAGGAGGTCTTTACTCCGTCAACGTAGATATCCGCCGTGCCATACTTTTCGCTGTTGTTCGCCTTGAACACCATCTCCAGAACCGAGCAGTTCACCGTGAATCTCATGGAGCCGCCCTCTGTGCTCTTGTAGAACCAGCCGTTGTGGAAATTTCCGTGGGTGTCGTACTGGGTGAAGTTGTCCAGCTCAACGTTCTCCATGTTCGCGCTGTCCATGTAGTGCATATTCATGTACTTTCCGCTGAATACAGGCTCAGGGAGCTCCTTATTTACCTCGCCGACATTCTCGGCAACCACCGGGAGCACCTTCTGGTAGTAGTTATCCACGAAATCCGTAATGCACTTATGACCGTAGGCGTTCGGGTGGGACTGGTCGTCGGAATAGTCCTGCCATGTCATTCTGCCTGCCTCTATCTCCTCGTAAACGCTGTCGTGCACGCTTATCATCGGGAGGCCGTAGTTCTCGCCTATCTGCGACATATGCTCCTGACAGGTGTAGCCGCTGTCAAGCACCGTGAACAGAAGCACTACCGCGATATCCTTATCCTGCGTGAGAAGCGTGCGCACAAGACTTTCGTAGGCGTTCTTGTATTCGGCAGTCTGACCGTCGTTTACTGCGAACTCAACGAAAACGATATCCGGATTGGCGGAGAGCACATCGCGCTCAAGACGGAGATTTCCCAGCAGCGAGGGAGTACCGCTGATTCCCGCGTTTACGCCAGTCACCGTGATATCCGGGAAGTAGCCCTGAAGCAGGTCGGTGCAGGTCTTTGCGTAGAACTCCGTGGTGCCTGCGTTGTAGCCCTCCGTTATGGAGCCGCCTATGTACGCCACCGTGATATCCTCGCCGTTCTGCGCCCTCTGGAACACGTCAGCCATTCTGGTCATGTCGCCTGTGGAAAGCAGGGAGCGGTCAACCATCTTCTCGTAGTCGGAGCGGGTATCGTCAGCCTCAGCCGTGGAAGCTTCCGCAGTCTGAGCGGGCGCGGAGCTGTCAGCGGTTCCCTCGGCGGTCTGGACCGCGGAGTTTTCCGGCGCGGAGCTCTCGGAAGCCGTGCTCTCCTGAGCCGATGAACTTGTGCCGTTTCCCGAGCAGGCAGTCATTGCAAGCAGCATTGATGCCGCCGCTAATACAGATATAAACTTCTTCATTTTTCTTCTCCTGAAATAAAATAGAGCGGTGTGACCGCTGATTCAATTATACCGAATTTTCCCGCTGTTGTCAACACAACATACACAAAAATGGGAGAGCCGAAGCTCTCCCATAGTTTTTATCGAGATCCGCCGCTGAAAGCGGCACATAAATTCCGAATTCAGAATTCCGGACTCCGAATTTATATTAGTACATTCCGCCCATACCGCCTGCGGGCATTGCCGGAGCAGCGGGAGTTTCCTCGGGCTTGTCAGCAACGAGGGACTCTGTGGTCAGTACCATTGCAGCAACGGAAGCCGCATTCTGGAGTGCAGAACGTGTAACCTTTGCAGGGTCAACGATACCAGCGGAGATCATGTCGCCGTAAGTCTCGGTGTAAGCGTCGAAGCCGTAGCCTACCTTGCCCTCGCGGTTGATGGTGTCGATGATAACGGAGCCCTCAAGACCTGCGTTGAGCGCGATCTGGCGAACCGGCTCCTCAAGAGCGCGGAGAACGATCTTGGCACCAGTCTTTTCATCGCCCTCGAGAGTGTCAACCAGAGCCTTTACAGCCGGCATTGCATTGATGAGAGCTGTTCCGCCGCCTGCTACGATACCTTCCTCAACGGCTGCCTTTGTAGCTGCGAGTGCGTCCTCGATGCGGAGCTTCTTCTCCTTCATCTCTACCTCGGTAGCTGCGCCGACCTTGATAACGCCTACGCCGCCGGAAAG
>CALBGD010000002.1 GCA_937893735.1 uncultured Clostridia bacterium
AGGTCGCGCCGCGCCCACCTCTGGCAGAATGCGGACAATCTACTCCAAAAAAGAAAGTCGGCAAATCTCGCCAAAGAAGTTCGCAAACACCAAGTTCCGTAAAATCAATCATCGTAACCTCAAGATATCCAAAAAGCACTACAAAGTGCTTAAAAACGGGACTGTGGAGAAATCCGCGCTGGAAAAGAAAAAGTCCAAAGGGCTTAACAATGCAGTCAGGATTGACAAATCACGACTGCATTTTAAAAGAGTCGATCCCCGCAGATTAAAAAATCGAAACTTCAAGAAGCTGAAGCTGAATAAAGATTTCAAGCTGAAGAACGGAAAAATCAGTATTAAATGGTACAGCAGAAACATTAATTCTCCATTCGGTCTGACAAAACAGGTGTTTGGCAAAGTAGGCAAAACTACCGGAAAGGCTTTGGACATATCACATTCGATTGTTACAGCAGTCGGAAAAGCAGGAAATTCGGACGATACTTCCGGTACTGGCGCTCTGAGCCAAGCCGCAGATTATTATACATACGGCAAACAAGCAATCAGCGCTGGCGGAAAAGTGGTAAACAAGACTGCAAGTGGTATACGCAAATCGGCGAAAGCGATTACTAAAGTTGTCGATCCAAGACAGCGCCGAATGCTGAAGAAATCCGTTCGTAGAGAAGTACGGCAATTTAAACGGTCTGTTCGCAATGTGGGGAAAGCTACAACAAAGGCAGTAAAAAATACCGCCAAAGCTGCCAAAGCAACTGCAAAAGCGACAACTCAAGCTGCAAAAGCAACGGCAAAGGCAGCTCAAGCGGTTGTTAAGGCTACCACAACCGCTATCACCAAAATTGCCTCTCTCATCGCGGAAACAGCTCCATGGAGCTTAATCATCATCGCAGCACTCGCTCTGATTATTGCCATAATCCTACTTATAGAAAGCTTGTTCACAAGTGCAGGAGGTACTCTTGTAGGCGGTGCAGGCTGGGTCATGGGAGATGAGAGCAAACCAACACCAACCGCCAAAGACGCCTATAACAACTACAAAGAATACATGGACGATATTGATAACATTCTTAAGAATGAGATTATTCAAACACTTAAAAACTCTGTTACCGGATTTTGCGCAGATGACCCAACGCCGAAGAAAATAATCTCATACAAAAGCAAGGCAATTAGTTCAGGTAGACTTTATCCTGCATATAAACAGGATCGCACAATAAACGGCTATATCGACAGGTTCGAGCTGAAAGATGAAGACTACGTTGAAATGCTATCCGCCTTATTTGTCCTCATGACCCGGGAAAAACAGCAAGCGGAAAATGTCGGAGAGAATGAAATCTTTGAGTTCATTTTTAAGACCGAAGACATTTCCGAGTTCATTGGTTCGGTGAACGGTAACACATCTCGCTGGGGCGACACCTTTTTCATTAAGACCGATGTAAATGAAAGTCCTGTTTCCTGTCCCGGTGAAGACTGTAAGATAAAGTATAAAGATGATAATTGCGCGTCGTATACAGATGACGATGGGCATAAGCAATATTATTGCAAGGGTCACCCCTATTGTCCTGTTAACCATACCGAGAAAAAGGTCTCCTTGTATAAGGTCACAGACTACTACAACAAGACAGTCGAGGAAATATATAATTTCTCGGAAGCCGAAAAGACACGCTATAATCTGTCCAAAACCATCATCTCAATGCTGATTGAGGAATATGGTTCAGAAATCAGTTCAGAAGCGGAGGGAGCATGAAACTATACAACTATTTTATAAGCAAAAGCATAGGTCAGAGAATACGTCTGATAATCGCTTTTGTGGCACTGCTGACATTCTGCTTTTTTATCATAAAAGGCAATATTTTTGATAAAAAAACAGACACTCCAAATCAGGCTACCAGTCAGACCGAAATCATCGAAGTCACGACCTCGGAAGCAACAGCGGAGGTCACACAAACAACCGAACCGCTAAGTTTTCATATCAGCATTATTGATGTGGGAATACTTGTTGCCGTTGTCACAGCTTACACTATCCACAAATTACGCGAACGAAAACGTGAGAGGAGATAACCCATGAATATATCAAGTCAGATCGCAAAGCTCCGCGAAAAGGCAGAGCAGAAAACATTTCAGCTCATGGAAATAAGCGATAATATTGCGAAGTCCAAAGAGCAGATAAAAGTGCTGAAAAAGGATATCGCTTATCTTAATGAGCAGATTTCAGCGCTTGAAATGAAACAGCTCTCTGAAACGCTTACCAGCAACGGTATCACGAAAGCGGATATCGAAGCTGCTATCGCCGCCGGGCATTTCAAAAAGCCCGAACCGACCGAACCCGCCGAAAACGTGCCGGCTGAAAACGCGCCGGACACACCTGCAACGGAAAGCAGTACAAATACACCGGAGGTGAACGCAAATGAAACTGGTAGTCGCTGAAAAGCCGTCAGTAGCCCGTGATATCGCTGCCGTAATCGGCGCTGATGAAAAGGTCAACGGCGCATTGAAAGGCAACGGTTACATAGTAACGTCAGCTCGCGGACATCTCGTCCGCCTGAAAGACCCGACCGAATATGACGAACGCTATCAGAAATGGACGCTCAACGACCTGCCTATCGTCCCGGAGTTTGAGTTTACTCCGGTTTCCGGCGCAGAGGATTGCCTTGACGCGCTTACCAAGAATATGCTTAGCAGCGATGTCGATGAGATAATCTGCGCGACAGACGCGGGGCGCGAGGGCGAATGCATATTCCGGTACATATACGATTATATCGGCTGCACCAAGCCGGTTAAACGGCTCTGGATATCCTCGCTTACTGCTGAAAGCATAAAGCAGGGTTTCAATAATCTTCTTTCCAGTTCGGAAAAAGACAGTGTGTACGCTGCCGGACTCGCCCGTAACAAGGTAGACTGGCTGTTCGGCATGAACCTCTCCCGCTTATACTCTATATATTGCAGTGCGAAATGCTCCGTAGGCAGAGTTCAGACCGCCGTAGTAAACATGATAGTGCAGCGCGACCGTGAAATCGCTGCTTTTGTAAAAAAGCCATATTTCAAGCTGAAACTGGAGAACGGTGCGGAGTGGTTTGACGGCGAGGTGGACAGCTTTGCAGAACAGAGCGAAGCGGAAACGGTCAAGGCAAAGTGCGAAAATCAGCTCTGTACGGTAAAGAAAGTTGATACAAAGCTGAAAAAAGAAAACCGCCCGCTGCTGTTCTCGCTGACCTCGTTACAGGCTGAAGCCAACGACAAGCTGGGCTTTTCGGCAGCGACAACGCTCACTATAATGCAGTTACTCTATGAAAAAAAGCTGCTTACCTATCCGAGAACGGACAGCAACTACATAACCGATGACATGGCTCCCAAGCTGGAGGGACTGGTGAAGAAAGTGCGTTTCTTTGATGAAGCAGCCGCCGATGAGCTGATACTCACCGGGCTGAACATTGATACGCGCGTAGTCAACAACGCAAAGGTCAGCGATCATCACGCTATTCTCCCGACAGAGTACATCGACAAAGCTGAAAAAATCGAGCTTACCAAAGAGGAAAAGGCTATCCTTGATATGGTGATAAGACGGTTCCTCGCAGTTCTTAGCCAGGAATACCAGTACAACGAAACCGCAGTAATCTTCGATGTGAACGGCGAAACGTTCCGCTGCAAATACAAGGTACCCGTCAAATTGGGCTGGAAAAAATTCTACCCCGGTGACGAGGACAACGGAAAAGCAGTAAACTACACCGAGGGCGAGAGCTTTGAAACAAAAAACCTCACCATTTCCGAATGCGAAACCCAGCCGCCAAAGCACTACACCGAAAGCACCTTGCTTAAGGCTATGGAGAATATCGACCGCCGTATCGAGGATAAGGAGCTTAGCAGCTACGTTTCCGAACGCGGCTTAGGTACTCCCGCAACCAGAGCTGCAATAATCGAACGCATAATCACGGTAGGCTACATCAAGCGCAGCGGCAAATCCCTTTTAGCAGAAGAAAAAGGGGTCAAGCTGATTGATATACTCCCCGAGGGCGTGAAGAATATCGAAATGACCGCAAGCATGGAGCAGCAGCTCTCCGCTATTGAGAAAGGCAGCGAAACCGCCGAGAATGTCATAGCGCAGACCATACAGAAAGTGCGTGACATTATTACGCTTGAAGCCGGGCGTGAACACGTTTCCCTTGCTCCCCCGAAAATCTCCCTGGGAAAATGCCCGAAGTGCGGCGGCAACGTATACGAATTCACCAAGAACGGCAACACAGTATACTACTGCGAAAACTCCCCGGCTAAGTGCTTTTTCCGGCTCTGGGCTGACGATAAGTTCTTTACTTCGCAGGGCAAGAAACTTACCTCCAGCATAGTGAAATCCCTGCTTGCAAAAGGAAAAGTCAAGATAAGCGGATTTAAGTCCGCGAAAACTGGCACTACCTATGACGCGATTATTTCTTTTTCAGACCAGGACTACAAGGATCCGAATGGTAATCTTCACGCTGCCTTTTCAATGGAGTTTGATAACTCCAAGAAGCAGCAGAAGACCAAGGATAAAAAGAAAGGCGGTTAAGACAAATGTATTTTTTCCGGGTCGAAATCAGCAGCTTTGACGATGAACGCAAAACTCTTTTCATCGTCCCCGAACAGACTGAGGACGATTTTAGCTCTGTACCATTTTCCGAGAAACAGCTTACGCAGACGGCGGCATACAAGCAGTTTGTTAAAGAAACCAAAACTAATGTCGTTGACGTAAGCTATGAGCTTTTCAGCACTCCCGAAACTGTGACCGCCGAAATTACAGAGGAACAGTTCGAACAAATCCGCGCTGACGGAAAGCTCGAGCGCATTGACGGCAATGAGCTTAGCATTGTATCTGGCAGCAAGTCAGGAAAAGGCGGCAAAGGCGGCAACTTGAAGATGTATGCGCTCATCGGGGCTGTTGCCGTTGTCGTAATAATACTGATTGCAGTTTCAGCCGCCAAAGGCAAAGGCGGCGATGAAACCTCCGGTACCGGGGAAACAACCGCCGAGGTAACGGTTGAAGCAACAGCCGAAACCACACAGGAAACGTCTGAAACATCAACAGCAGAAACACCGGGTAATCCCACACATGAAATTACCTCACCTGCTACCCTAGAAACGAAAGATGTGTATGTTGACGTTCCGTATACTGAGCAGGCAGCAGCCACTACCGAGGAAACCTCAACACCAAATACGCAGCAGACCAGCAGCGGCAGCAGTTCCGGCAGCTCCACTACATACACGATTTCTTTCAACGCCAATGGCGGTACCGGAGAGATGGAAAGCATAGTTTCCGAGCCGGATCAATATGTAGTGCTGCCTACTGCAAGTGAAGCAGCAAAGAGCATATCAAGGCAGGGATATAAGCTCATCGGTTTTACCGATAACAGAGATGTGGAGTATCCCTTATATGACTATAAAATGCCATATCAGAACATCACTCTTTTCGCTGTCTGGGAAACCGAGGAATACAAAGTAACCTACAATTCCAACGGCGGCACAGGGCAGCTTTCCGCTGCTGCCGTGAAATACGGCGAAGATATCCCGCTGCCAACCGACATTGCTGTATATAAAGAGGGATATGAACTTGCCGGGTGGAGTACGGACAAGAACGCTAAAAGCCCTATAAAGAGCATGAAAATGCCCTATGAAAATACCGCTCTCTATGCTGTCTGGTCTACCAAAAAGCAGACCGCAAAGCTAACAATGCACTACGATGACAGCGTTATGGTGCGTTCCGTGGAAATCGGCTCGGTAATAGATATGGAGCAGGATTTCGGCATTACCAAGGACGGATACATCATTTCAGGTTGGTATCTTGAAGATTCACCGGGCAGAATAGAGTACCTCGATGTTGAGCAGGACACAGAGGTTTACGCCAAGTGGCAGCCTGCGGAATACATAACAATAACCGTTGACCGCAGCTACTTCAATCAGAAGCCGGAAAGATACAAGGTCAGCCTTGATATGAACGGATACGCTACATTCAAAATGCCGAAAGTGAATGACCGGAGCAGTGTATACGATCATGTTTACGGCTGCACATACGGGTTCTCCCGCAAGAAGCAGACTGGCGAATACGGTTCAATCGAATATTACAGCGAAACAGAATACCAGTTCAGCAAGGATACTACCCTATACCGTGTGCTTAATATGTACGGAGGTGGCAAGGGAACAGTCAATGACCCCTACATCATAGATTACTACGACCAGCTCCTTTTTCTGGCGAAAAACAAGGCAAAGGGATACTTTATCCAGACCCAGGATATAAAGTTCCCCGGAGAGATTGACCGACAGCCGATTGATACCGTTCGTATCGGAAAAGGATACGAAAGCAAATACTACGACCTGTTCGTGTATGACGGTCAGGGCTATAAAATAACCGGATTATATGGTGACGGCGGCTTGTTCGGAACAGTAGCAGCAAGCACGATAAAGAATGTAGTGATTGACGGAGCTACAATATCCGTGGCGGGTACCTCAACATCAGACTACGGGATACTCTGCAACAGAGTTACAAGCTATGCTTATAATTCTGCCGAGGGTTCCGAAAAATATGGCACAGGAAATACCCGGTTTGAAAACTGCAAGGTTTCAAACAGCAAGCTGTATTCCGACAAGACAGCGCAATACATCGGCGGTCTGGTCGGCAGCGGTGGAGAGCTTAATAACTGCTATGCATACAATGTCCTTTTGAGCTGCAAGGGCAACACTGCTGGTGTCGGCGGTATCGTTGGAAACGCTTGCTTTGTCAAGGGAAGCCTTGCAAACGTGATAACGATAGAGGGCAGCAGCATTACAGCAGCCGGCGGAATTGCTGGTTCAGCTTTCGGAACGCAGTGCTGGAAAAACGGCAACAAAGCAGAAATCACAGGCGGCTCGATATTCGGCTGCGGCGTAAGAGGGTTCAGTTCTTCCGGAGCGCAGTATTGCGGCGGAATTACCGGGCAAACCACATCTAACGCAACAGGAGCTTACATCAAGAGCTGTTATGTTGCAAACATTATCCTCAATGGCGGCAGCAACGGCAGCATTTCCGGCGGCGATAACCTCAACAATGGATATGCACATTCAATAGCGTTCTGCATTATCGACAAGACAAACGGTTATCCCAGCGTTGGCGGCAAGCTCGTTAATTCACACGAAAAGACAAGAGTGCTGACCGTTCCGGCTGACGGTCTGACCGTAGACGGCGTTCTTTCTGTCCTTAATGCGTCCGGCAGCGGATACACCGAATGGCAGCGCAGCAAGGACAAGAACAGCGGGTACCCATTCCCCGGCGGTATTACATTTTAACAGAGATTGTGCTACATATAGCACAAATTCGGAAAAGGAGTATTTATGTTCAACAGGTCGATTATCATGGGCAGGCTCTGCAACGAGCCTGTCATCAAAACTACTCCGTCCGGGAAGTCGTTCGCGACTTTCCGGGTTGCGGTGGAACGTGCATACGCTCCCAAGGACGGCGAACGCGAAACGGATTTCTTCAACATACGCGCGTGGGGCGGCAGAGCAGAGTTCGTATGCAAGTACTTTCATAAGGGTAGCATGATTATGCTCGAGGGCGAACGGCAGCAGCGCAGATACACCAACAAGAATGGTGAGCCTGATATCTGGGACGAAATTGTTGCCGACATAATCCGCTTTACCGGAGAAAAGGCGCGGAACGAACAGGCTGATGAACCGGCAGCCGTTCCAGACGTACCCGCTTACGATCCGCCCGATTTTCCCGACAACACAGGCGTTGAAACAGACCCTTATCCGTTCTGAAAAATAAAATCGAAATTCTCCAAAAAAATCTTGACTTTATCGCATTAATGTGATAAAATACTATTACAGGAGGTTAATATGGCTCGACAGACACGAGAAGAAAGAGAGCAGGAAGTCCGGGAACAGTATGAAGCTGTCACCGACAAACTTTACACCGACCGACAGGCATTCAAGGATTTCCTTTCTTTTTCAGGCAAGCACTACAAGCTCCCGGCTGACCATGCAATGATGATATTCAGCAGCAACCCGAACGCAGACATGGTTACAGATTACGACACATGGCAGAAACTCGACAGGCAGGTCACACGCGGTCAGAAATCTATGGCAGCGTTCGAAAACGGCAGGCTCCGTCACTACTTTGATATCTCCCAGACCGAGGGAAAAGCGATAAGACCCCGCTGGCATTTCGATAAGAACACGGCGGCAGCGTTCACTAAAGAGGTTTCCGCGCTTGAGGGCAAACAGTTCAACAGCATTACAAGCTGCGTTGACTACTTTTCCGACAGACAGACCTACGGTCAGATAGCCAACCTGACAAACGCACTGAACGTGGACGCAGCCAAGCGCAGGGAGTTTTCAAAATCGGTCAGCACTATGGTTCGGGCAATAGTAGCTGCCCGCTGCGGATACAACAGCAAGTTCAATTACAAGAGCGACCCGCTTGACCTTTCTGCGCTGGATATGCTGCACAGCAAGGCAGAGCTTGAAAAGCTCACAGAATTCATACAGATTAATGCGAAAGCAGTCCTGCTTTCGATGGAAAAGACCGTAACAGAAATTCAGAGGAGGAACAGTTATGAGCAAGGACATAATCAAGGACGGAATTCGCCAGATATGGTGCGAGGAGGACAGCAAGTATTATCCGGAGATAGTCGAGGAGAACGGCAAGCGGTACAGGCTCGATCCGGAAACATGGATATATTATCAGGAGCTGTCGCTGGGGCTGACGGACGAGGAAGAAGAACTGATGAAGAAACCGATAGGGCGGTACGGGGCAGCATGGCAGAAGTTCATGGAGGAGAATTACCCGTACGAAATAACCGGGCTGAAGGGCAGAATGAAATGGGAGCTGATACCCCGGCAGATAGACAAGGAAGCCGAGGAAATGGCATGGAACATGGAGCAGGAATACGCCCGGAACAATCCTCGCCCGACAACGTTCACGGAGATAGCAACGTGGGAGAAAACGAAGCAGCTCGAGGTCGATCACAGAGTGATGAACGACTTGGTTCTCCAGCACAGAGCATAAGGAAAACGGCAGAAGCTGATACAGCTCCTGCCGTTTCTCTGTCTGATAAGAGCTTTGCGGAACAGGTGGACGAAAGTCTTAATGGAACGCTGCCTTTCTATACAAGCCTTAAAGTGTGTGACACTCCAAAAATACTGCTTGATGTCGGCTGCGAACAACTTCCTATGTTATATACGCAGAAACACCTCAAAAATGCTATAAAGCCAGACAGCGGTAAAGAGCATTTTCATGGTTTAGATGTAGACCAAATAAAGAAACTGCCCGAACTACTCCAAAATCCGGTAATGGTATACGACTCACTGTCGAGAAATGATAGTATCGTTGTACTTACATCGGAATATGATAAAAACAATAATCCTATCATTGCAAGCATAAAGCCTAACGGTGAAGGGCGTTATGAACTTGAAACAATCGAGTCAAATTTCATAACAAGTGTTCACGGCAGAGAAAACTTCATTTCACAAATGAAAAAGGCACAGGAACAGGACAAGATACTTTTCTGCGATAAACAGAAAAGCCAAGAGATGTTTGAAAGATGGGGACTACAATTATCCGAATTAACAAACACTCTTGACTTCAATGTTATTATACACCAAAGTCGTAATATTGTCAAGGGTTTAGAGCCGGAAAATAAAACAAAAAATCAGGAACAGCCTGAAAGATGGGGAGAACAATACTCCGAATTAACAGACGTTCCTGACCTTGACAATAGTATACACCCAGCAGACGAAAATGTCAAGGGTTCTGACCCGGAAAACGACCTGCTCATTGCCGCCGACGCATTAAGCAGCTACGCAAATGCACAGCTGCAATACTATAATGCCAACGTGCGCGAAGCGTACCAGAGCAATGACAGAAACGCTTTCAAGAGCTCCGTAAACACAGCTCTGGATAACATTATCTCCGATGTGGTATCCGAGCGCGTTCCTCTGGAGAGTTTCGGCAGAAACTGCACAATGGAGCAGTTCATGACTCTGTACAAGGAAATGCTCGAGGATCAGGAATACAAGGATAAGTTCACATCTGAACTGGCTGACCGGGTGTACGGAGAACTCCAGCGACTGGACGAGGTTCGCGAATATGCTCACGCAAACGGCATTCCGTTTAGCGAAACTCCCCATGACCCTGACAGGGACGAAGATAGAAGTCCTTACGACTATGACGGCAGCATGAGCGTTGAGGACGGTGTCCTTGCAGCGGACGCGAATAATCTCGAATGGATAATGAACGAGCACTCCGAGGAGCTGAAATCATCAGCAATTTCTTTTTCAGAAGATGAATTCAACAGCCACTTCACAGAGCAGGCTGAAAAGGCTCTGCGTGAGTATGCCGCCGAACACAGCTCCGAAAGCTGGTACAAGGATATGCTGAACGACCCTGAACATCTCAAAAAGGTGTCAAATCTGGTCGCTCCAGCTATGTACAATGAGCTGCGTGAGGAAACGCAGCAGAAAAAAATCACATACCCCGCCGTGTATGTAACCGGCAGCTTTCAGCGTAATTTCGACATACAGAGCGTCGGCTTTGAGATAGGCAAGCCCTACACCGTTGAGGAATTCAATGCTGCACTCAACAAGGCTAACGAAATCTGGAACAATGATGATAGAAATCAGGACAAGCTCAACAGCGTTAATGTTTCGATTTACATGGACGAGCAGCACACCGCGCACAGTTATGAGGTTGAGCTATACGCTATGTACAAGAGCATAGGCGAGGTTATCGACATGAAGCCGTCAATCAAGCCCACGGGCGAATTATCAGAGCTTAAGGCGGCTGTATCGGCGATAGAAAACCCTACGCTCAATTCCGATGAAATCCCCTCTGACATCGACAAGTTCTATGTAGACAAAAATACCGAAAGCGTTACTTGGGTTTCTTACAACCCTGAAAGTTCTGCTGGCGGTCAGTTCGTTTACACCTATATGTCCTTTGACGATATCTTCGAAGCAATGGAAAAGGACGACCCCTTTAAATATCTTAGAGAAAATTGCAGACAGGAAGTTCTTGACCGAGGTGCAGAGGGCTTTGAAGAAGCAGCTGAGAAGTTTAAGACCGAAAGCCAGGATATATCTAGTCAGGATAAGGACTATCCGAAAAACCTCGTTGCGCTGACAGAACCGAGATACGCAATCTATCAGCTGAAAGATGATGAGGATTTGAGAGAGTACCAGTTCTCTGACAGCGAATATCTTAAAAATCACGGAATGTACGTTGACCGCGAGAACTATAACCGCGTTTACCGTGGTAGGCTCAAGGAAAACGAAACTCTTGAAGATATATATGAGCGTTTCAATGAAAATCACCCGCAGGATTTCCACGGACATTCTCTTTCTGTCGGGGATATCGTTGCCGTAAAGCAAGACGGTAAAATCACCGCTAATTTCGTTGATACGGTTGGTTTTAACGAGATACCGGACTTCACCCTTTCCCGTGAGGAACGCAAGGCGCGAAGAACAATTGACAACCTCAATCTGCTTGCTGAAAAACAGCTTTCAAGCGATGAAATAGACACTCTGGGCGATAAGCTGTTTGACTACGACAATGCCCCAAAATATAACGGCATAACTAATTGGACTATGGGCGCAAGCCTTCATGCTGATGATTTTGAAAGACTGACGACCAGTTTCCACAATGGCGAGAACATAAACGCCGAGATTGCAAAAAAGATATACGGTAATATGTCGTATTTCCGTTTCAGTTATCCCTCTGATGGTGTCAGCAGCATTGAAATTTCATCGGAGAAAACAGACAGCGGAATAACGTTACGCACAAAAGGCGGATATGAGGTGACACATTCATGGGAAACTCTCGGACAAGCTCTGCTTATTGCCGCAAGACAGGAATTCAAAAGGCATGAGCAGCTTGACAGAGAGTATTTTCTGAACGAAGCCAAAGCCCGGATAAACGAATATTCGCAGAGAGAGTTCCATGATGACGCTGATTTCTCCGACCTGTGGAAAGTCCCGCTTGCCTACACCACTCACGAAGATACTGAGGTTGAAGTGAGCGCTTATGCTGACCTCGAGGACAAGAGAATAGTAACGATGTACGGCGATAAGGTTGCTGCCGAACAGAGTTTCAAAAACGGTGACGATATGATTTCCGCGCTTGGAAACCTTGATTTCAGCGAACTGACAGCTATATCAGAAGAAACCGTGCAGCAGCTCACACCAGAAGAAAATCTTGCTACATATAGCACAAAATCTGACGAGCAGGAAGAAAAGATATGGAAACCCTACATAATTGCTGACCTCAAGACATGGGCAGACAGCAGCAGCGCCGCAGCACCGTCTACACTGGAGCATTTCGACACGTTCGAAGAAGCAAAGGCGCGGTTTGACGAGCTTAGAAGCCAGCCGTACAACTCCGAAGAAACCCGGAACGCAGACGGCAGCCCTTACGCGCGACTTACCCTCGGCATTGAAACGAAAAATGGTGCAGTCGATGTAATCCATGTACGCGGCGGTCAGAACTACCTTGTGGACGATTTCACCCGCCAGCCCTCGATACTCTCAAATTCCAGCGCAATGGAGCTGATAAACAAAGCCGAAAGCGAGATAGGATTTGACCGCGTATTCAGCTTTAAGAAACTCGATAACGGCAGCTACGATAACGGCACAGACCTTTCTTTTTCGGACTGGAACAATGAAAACCACATATTCGCCGAAAAGCCGCAGCAGAAGCTACCGACTATCACTTGCAACTGGAGTGAAAGCCCTGAATTCGAGGACGGCAAGACCTATTCTGTACTTGAATTTGACACCATAATGAAACAGGCAGACGAGGAACATATTTCCGCAAGAAAAGCCGGTCTGGAGAAATACGGTTCAGATGAGGAATGGGAAAGCGCCGATAAAGACGACTACTACCGCTGGCTAGGGTACGATAAGACCAACTTTACCGTTAATCTGTCGAACGGTGACAGTTTCACCGAAAGACAGGACATTGGTGACGGTTACGGCGGTGTGATTGATTTCCTTTCACAGTACAAAATATACTCCAAAGCAGTTGAAGAATTAAGGGAGGCTGCCAACAGCGAACAAAAGCAGCAGCTCACAGAACGTTCACAGGAACGTGTGCAGGAAACCGAACGCAGCCAGCAGAGCAGTTTCCATATCACAGATGAAACGGATATAGGAACAGGCGGTCTGAAAACCAAGTTCCAGAACAACACAGCAGCAATAACCACCCTTAAAACAATAGAGAGCGAAAGCCGCAGCGCAACTCCTGAAGAACAGAAAATACTTGCAAAGTACGTTGGCTGGGGCGGTATGCCGCAGGCATTCGACCAGGCAAACGAGCAGTGGAGCAAGGAATACAAGCAGCTCCGCGAACTGCTCACCGATGATGAATACAAGGCAGCAGCGGAAAGCACCCTGAACGCGCACTACACCTCTCCGGAAATCATCGGCGCGATGTACAAGGCGCTTAATAACTTCGGGTTCAATGGAGGAAACGTGCTGGAGCCTGCAATGGGCGTTGGTAACTTCTTCGGCTGTATGCCGGAGAGCATGAACAATGACAGCCGGCTGTACGGTGTGGAGCTGGACAGCCTGACAGGTCGTATCGCGCAGCAGCTCTATCCGCAGGCAGATATCCGGGTGCAGGGCTTTGAAAAGTCCGATTTTCCGGATAACTTCTTTGACGCGGCGATAGGAAACGTTCCTTTCGGTAACTACGGCGTAGCAGACAGACGGTATGACAAGGAACATTTCCTCATTCACGATTATTTCTTTGCAAAAACGCTGGATAAGGTCGCGCCCGGCGGCGTGGTCGCATTCGTGACCTCAAAGGGTACGCTGGACAAGACAAATCCCAAAGTCCGCGAATACCTTGCGAAACGCGCTGACCTCATCGGCGCGATACGGCTGCCGAACAATGCGTTCAAGAACGCGAACACCGAAGTCACCTCGGATATAATTTTCTTGCAGAAACGCGAGAAAATGGCGGTCGAAATGCCCGACTGGGCGTATACCGGGCGTAACTCTGACGGAATGCCCATAAACCAGTACTTTATTGACCACCCAGATATGGTACTCGGTAAGTTGGAATACACAACCGGAGCTTACGGACAGGAAGTCACTTGTACTCCCATTGAGGGCGAAAAGCTGTCAGAACAGCTTGACCGGGCTGTTGCAAAGCTCCGCGCCGATATGAAAGTACAGAAACGCGAAGAACGTCAGGACAAGGAGCGCGGCATTATCCCGGCAACTGCGGACGTACAGAATTTCACACATACGCTGGTTGACGGTAAGCTGTATTTCCGCGAAAACAACGTAATGACTGAGGTCAAGCAGACCGGAAAAGACCTTGAACGCATGAAAGGGCTGCACGGTCTGCGCCAGACATTGCGCGAGCTGATTGACGCACAGTCCCGCAGCTGCTCTGACGAGGAGCTGCACGGCTTACAAGCAAAGCTGAATACGCAGTATGACAGCTTTAAAAAGGAATACGGCAGCATTAACGACAGGCTCAACGCTAACGTGTTCCGCTGCGATGACGATTACAACACCCTCTGTTCCCTCGAAATCGTCAACGCTGAAAAGAAAACCACACAGAAATCAGACATATTCACGCAGCGCACCATAAAGCCAACTGTCGATGTCACGCACGTCGAAACACCGCAGGAAGCAATGCAGGTGTCGCTTGATATGAAAGGTCGCATAGATATAAGCTACATGGCGCAGCTTTGCGACAGAGAGCCGGAACAGGTCGTAAACGAGCTTGTCCAGAGCAACCAGATTTATCTCAATCCCGAAAAATACGTTGAAAGCGAACCGCTTGAGGGGTATGAGGAAAGCTCCGAATACCTTTCCGGCAACGTGCGCGAAAAGCTCCGCGCTGCCGAAAGA
>CALBGD010000003.1 GCA_937893735.1 uncultured Clostridia bacterium
TCCAGCATACTGAGCTTGCTGTTGGATATTTCCTTTACCTTCTCGTTAGGGATAACAATGAGGGAGTCAACATATTTTCTCATCTCCGCAATGCCCTTGAGAGCCTGATTCATCTTAGCCTGACCCTCAAACGCAAACGGCTTTGTAACAACGCCGACAGTGAGCTTGCCCATTTCCTTCGCGATGGAAGCAACGACAGGAGCCGCGCCGGTACCAGTGCCGCCGCCCATTCCGGCTGCGATGAATACCATGGATTCGTCCTCCATAACAGCCTTGAGCTCGTCGCGGTTCTCTTCTGCGGATTCCTGACCAACTGACGGCTTGTTGCCTGCGCCCTGTCCCCTTGTGCGCTTCTTGCCGATCTGGATACGCTTCATGCGGCTGCCGTCCTTGGAACGCAGCGCCTTGACATCTGTGTTGGCTACAACATAGTCGATGCCTGTGAGCTCCTCCTCGACCATGTGGCTGACAGCGTTTCCGCCGCCGCCTCCGACGCCGATGACCATTATTTTGGTCTGGTCCTCGAAGTCGTCTTCCATCACAAACTCGTCGTCGTGATTATCTATTTCAAATGCCATTGTGATCTCCCTCCAACATTTTTTACGCAAAGCAGTATAATCGAATATAACTACTTAATATTATAACAGATACAATCAATAATTGCAACCGTTTTTTCAAAAATATTTTGACAATTTCCACCCGCTGATTTGTGGATAATAACAAACATCAGGCGGCTTCCGCGGTTCCCTCTGCGGTGCTTTCAGAGGTGCCCGCCTCGCCGGTGCCGGATTCGGCGGTAGAGCCTATCTCCGGGAGCGGCTGGGTCTGCTCGTTCACCTTGTCGCGGACGAATACCTTTTCAAGGCTGTGCAGGTTGATGCTGACATTTGAGCTTTCCTGCGCGATTATTGCGGCGGCCTCGGACATTTTTCCGTCTATGTCGGAAACGCCTCCGAGAAGCAGCGTGACGTTATCCCCGCAGTCGATGGTGATATTGAAGCGGTCGGTCATGTTGATGCTGGTTATCCCGGTTATGCCGTGCTCCTCAGCCTTGGAAAGTATCAGCGACGGGATATCCGTCTTTCCGCTCTCCTTGGATTCCAGCATTGCGCCCGGGACGATATCCGCCGGGTCGTAGCCCTCCACCAGCGGAAGCCCGTCCTGCGAGCCAAGCTCGACTATCCTGCCGAGCCTTGAGACCGCGCCGGTAACGCCGTTGCTTGTGACGAGGAACCACTTTTCAGCCTCTTTCACGGTGATTTTTATTTTGGTGGGCAGCGAGCGCTTCACATCTACGTCGTCTATGTAGGAAAGCGCCGACTTTATGCGGCTCTCTGCGCCCCTGACGTCTATGTGCAGAAGATTCTCCCCGGTCTCTATCCCGGAGGGCGCGATTATCTGCTCCGCCGTGTAGCGGGAGTTTCCCTCCACCTCGATGGAGCTGCACTTGAACAGCACCGTATTCGCGAGTATTATCAGCACCACGATGATGAGAACTATCGCTATCATGTAGTAGAGGGAATAGTTCCTGCCGCGGCTGCCGCGCTTCCTGCCCTTGGTGCTCCGGTGGACTGTCGCGTGGTTGTATGCGCGGTCAGTCCTGCGCTGCTGCTCGCGGCTCATCTGCGGGCGGGAGCTCCGCGGGATATCCTGCGCCTGGCGCTGAGCCCTCTGCGGAGAATTCCCCGGGCGGGAGCCCCTCTGCGGCTCGCGGCGTACATTCCCGGGGCGCGCACCGTTCTGCGGCGCGGGACGCCGTGCACGGTTCTGCGCAGGCTCTCCCCTGCTCGGAGCGCCGCTCACGCGTTTTTTGTTGTTGCTGCCCATTTTATGCACTCCTCTGCTTTGCCGCTATCTGCGGCTGATATCCGCGCCGACTGAACGCAGCGCCGTTTCTATGCTCTCGTAGCCCCTGTCGATGAAGCCTGTTCCGGAGATCTCGCTGGTTCCCTCTGCGGCGAGGGCCGCAGTCACCAGCGCGGCGCCACCCCGGAGCTCTCCGGCGCACACCTTCGCCCCGGAAAGCCTTGGAACTCCCTGCACGACCGCCACCCTGCCCTCTACCTTTATCGAAGCCCCGAGCCGTATCAGCTCCGGGACGTGGCGGTAGCGGTTATCGAAGATATTCTCCACGAACACCGAGGTTCCGTCACAAATCGTGCACAGCGCCATGAATATCGCCTGAATATCCGTCGGGAACCCGGGATACGGCATGGTGCGTATGGTCGGGGGAGCGGTAAGCCGCCTTGTGCAGCTTATGTAGAGCTTCCCGGCGCCGTAGGGATAAACCCGGCAGCCCATCGCCTCCAGCACCGGCAGGAACCCCACGATATGCGCCGGCTCGCACCGGGTGAGTATCAGCTCCCCGCGTGTCGCCGCCGCGCAGCAGAGGTACGTCCCGGTGACTATCCGGTCTGGAATAACGCTGTGCTCTGCGGGCTCAAGGCGCTTCACGCCCTCGATGGCGATAACGCTTCCGCCTGCGCCGGATATCTTCGCACCGCATTTGTTCAGGAACTCAGCGAGGTCGATTATCTCCGGCTCCCGGGCGGCGTTCTGTATCTCGGTGGTTCCGTTCGCGCAGGCGGCGGCGAGCATCACGTTCTCGGTGGCCCCCACGGACGGGAACGACAGCGCTATCCGCGCGCCTTTAAGTCCCCCGGGAGCCGTGCACTCCAGCCAGCCGTGCTCCTCGGAAATCACGGCGCCCATCTCCCGGAGCGCCGCGAGATGGAGGTCTATGGGTCTTGCGCCCAGCTCGCACCCTCCCGGGAATGTGAGCCTGCACCGCCCCGTCCTCCCGAGCACCGCCCCAAGGAACACTATGGACGAGCGCATTTCCCGCATAAGTCCGTCCGGAATTTCGCTTCCGCAGACGTTCGCCGCCTCCACGCAGACCGTGTCCCCGCTGCGGGAGCACCTGCACCCGAGGCAGGAAAGTATCCGGCAGGCCGCGTCAACATCAGTCAGCGCCGGGCAGTTGTGGAACACGCATTCTCCGTGCGCCAGCACCGAGGCCGCCAGCAGCGGGAGCGCGCTGTTCTTTGCGCCGTGCACCCGCAGTTCGCCCTCCAGCCTGCGCCCGCCGTTCACGACCAGCTTCTGGCTGTTTGCCATAATATCATCTCCTCCAGCATGGTATGTTCCATGGTAACATCTAAAAACCGGGACACGAGCAGATTTCGTACATGACTTATATCAGATGCTAGGCGTCAAACCGCAGGAATACTTGATGTATTTCAAGGTTTGACAACGAAGCAGATGATATAAGTCATAGAAATCTGCCGTGAAGGAGGGTTTTAGATGTTACCATATTATGCCGGAGGATTTTTTTTGTGATTACTCGGACTTCTGCCCTGTGAACTTCTCCTCGCCCAGCAGGTCGATTATCTCGGAGAGGATATGCTCCGCCGCGTCGTTCTTGGCGCTCCTGCGGGAGTTCTCCTCCATCAGCGCAAGCCTGCTCCTGTCCTTGTACAGCGCGGAGACCTCCTCCACAAGCCTTGCTTTCGTGAGGTCCTTGTCCTCGATGAGTATCGCCGCGTTTGCATTGCTGAGGGTCAGCGCGTTGTAGTACTGGTGGTTCTCCGCCGCGTTCGGGTAGGGCACAAGAATTGCCGGTCTGCCTATCGCCATAAGCTCGGTGATGGTCATTGCCCCCGCCCGGGAGATTATCAGTTCAGCCGCGCACATACAGGTGTACATATTGTCGATGTAGTCCCGGAAAATGTGCTTCGACTTATCCTCACGGGCGCCGCTCTGCTCCAGCGCGGAGTAGAACAGCTCCTTTCCCTTGCCGCCGTAGGAATGTATGTGGTTTATGCCGCCGGTCTTTTCCTCCCACGCGATGAGCTCCGCGACCGCCTCTGTAATGCGGTTCGCGCCGAGGCTCCCGCCGAAGGAGAGTATCGTGAACTGGTCGGACAGGCCAAGCCGCTTTCTCGCCGCGGAGCGCTCCTCTATCTCGATGTTGGAGCGCAGAGGATTTCCGGTGACAACGCAGTGCTCCGTGCTGCTGAGGTACTTCTCCGCGTCCGCTGTGGCAAGGAGCACCTTATCCGCCTTTTTAGCGAGCATTTTCGTCGCCATTCCGGGGTAGGAGTTGCTCTCGTGGGTGACGGTCTTTATGCCGAGCGCCGCCGCCTGACCGAGCACGGTTCCCGTGACGTAGCCGCCGGTGCCTATCACGATATCCGGCTTGAAATCCTTGAGTATCTTCCGCACGGCGCGCTTTGCCGCGAAGAGATAGAGGTACGCCGCCTTTGCGTTCCTGCCGATATTCTGGAGCGACAGATGCCGCTGGAATCCCGCCATCTCCACCGGGGAGAAATCGTAGCCCGCCTTGGTGACGAGCCGTGCCTCCATGCCCTGCGGAGTTCCGATGAAGAGTATCTCCGCGTCCGGGAATACGCTTTTCAGCTTGTCGGCAATGGCAAGCGCGGGGTTGATGTGTCCGGCTGTGCCGCCGGCTGCGAATACTGCTTTCATATTTCCATTCCTCACCTTTTAACTTAGATCTGCCCGCCGCGATATCGAAAGTATCACGCCTATCTCGCACAGGAGCATGACCAGCGCCGTGCCTCCGTAGCTGAAGAACGGCAGCGAGATACCCGTGTTCGGCAGCGCGCTGACGTTAACTCCGATGTTGAACAGCGCCTGCGCGCCGACCTGAAGCGATATTCCGGTGGCCATCATCATTCCGAAGCGGTCCTCCGCGTGCCTGCCAATGTAGAATCCCCTGAACACGAATATCAGGAACAGCAGGATTATCAGCACGCCGCCGATGAACCCGAATTCCTCGACGCCGACCGCGTAAACGAAGTCGTTCTGCGCCTCCGGAAGATATAGGTACTTCTGCGTGGAATTATCGAAGCCCTTTCCCCACAGTCCGCCGGAGCCCACCGCGAGTATCGCCTGATACGTCTGGTAGGTGGTGTCGGAGGGGTCCGCGAGCGGGTCTATCGTCATACGCTCCCAGTAGTAGCTGTAACCGGAAACCGTCATCAGGAAGTATACGAAAAGTCCGCCGCCGATAAGGCAGGTCAGCACATGGCGGAAATTCGCGCCGCCCACGCTCACCATCACAACGAAGATAACGCCCATGATGATAACGCATGAAAGGTGCGGCTGAGCCATCAGCAGAACTACGATTATTCCCAGAACGACGCCGGGCTTCAGCAGTCCAACTGTGAAGTGCCGCATTTTCGTGTAGTTCTTAGCGACGTAGTACGCAAGGAACACGATAAGCCCGAATTTAAGCACGTCCGAGGGCTGGAACGTGAATCCCGGCATAGGAAGCCAGCGCTTGGGGCCTCCGGGGATATTGCGCACGCCGAACGGGATAACCGCCGCCGTAAGCAGAAGGGATATCCACAGAACGACATGGGCGAACGATATCGTCCGGCGCTTCCCGAAGAGGTACGGGTGCCACTCGTGCAGGAATATCCGGTAGTCCACAAGGCTTATGCCGAACATGGCGATAAGCCCTATCCCGGCGAATATGACCTGACTGGTCGCGTACTTGTAGGAGTTTCCCGAGTTGTCGCGGTAGGAGAGCGCATGGCTCGCCGAGAACATCACGGTTATGCCGATAACCAGCAGAACGACCGTTATCACCAGCATGGGAATGTCTATCCTGCCGCCGAAGTAAAACGGACCGAGTTTGTACGGGTCGTGCTCCTTTTTCCTTGCGGGAGCCGAACCCTTTGCGGGGGCGCTCCCCGCAGTTCTTTCAGCCATTTACAGACCTCCTGTCATCTGCCGAACATACTCATCGCCATGAGCACGGCGCACGCGCCCATAACAGCCGCCGTAAGGGAAAATACGATGTCTATCTTAAGCTCGCTCCAGCCGCTGAGCTCAAAGTGATGGTGGATAGGCGTCATCTTGAAAAGACGCTTGCCCTCCGTGGTATGATAGATCTTCTTGGTTATCTTGAACACAGTCACCTGAATGACCACCGACAGCGCCTCGCAGATATAGACGAGCGCAGCCACAAGCATGAGGAATTCCGCGCCGCAGCCAACGCCCAGCGCGCACACGACTCCGCCGAGGAACATCGAGCCGGTGTCGCCCATGAACACCTTTGCCGGCGGGAAATTCCACATCAGGAAGCCGATACAGCCGCCCGCCGTCAGCAGCGCCAGAAGTCCCTCGCAGAACATTCCGAGAATTCCCGCGATGCAGGTGAACGCCGCCATATACACCACCGTAACGCAGGAGCACAGGCCGTCTATTCCGTCCGTGAGGTTCACCGCGTTCACAAGGTACAGAATGACTACTCCCATGATGGGGTAGTACAGCCAGCCGAGCTCAAGGCTCCAGCCCCACGGGAACAGTATCGCCGTGCGGGTCATTCCGCTGAGGTAGAGGGTCGCGAAGTACGCCGCGATTATCAGCACCTGAATGACTATCTTCTGCATGGGCGTCAGACCCTCGTTGTGCTTCTTCTTGACCTTGATGAAATCGTCAAGGAAGCCCATAAAGCCGAACATCACCGCCATCACCAGCCCGGAGCCTGCGCGTATCAGTTCAGCCTTGTCCTCCCCGGCGAAGTTCTTTCCGCCGAGCGCGCCGAACAGGATAATGCCGCAGATGAAGCACACGCTCACCGCGATGATGAACATGATTCCTCCCATGGTGGGAGTTCCCTGCTTTTTCGCCTTGTGCCACTTCGGGCCTATGTCGAGTATCGTCTGACCATATTTCAGCTTGTGCAGGAACGGAATGAACCACACTCCCGCAAGCCAAGTCAGGCCGAAAGCGACCGCCGCCGCTATCACACTGATCCAGATAACCATATTTTCTTCCCCCAGCCTGTTTTGATCCTTTTTTATCCCGGTTCTCCCGGGAGTATTTCGGGGAGCGCTTCCCCGATTTTATTTCAGCTTTTCAGCTATCTCTTCCATGCGCATTCCGCGGCTTCCCTTGAACAGAACCACGTCCCCGGGCTTCAGCCATTGCAGGAGCTCCGCTGTCAATGCCGCCTTGTCCGTGGAGTGGTGCACCTCGAACCCGGCTTTCTCCAGCCGCTCCCGGCAGTAAGCCATCTCAGCGCCGTAAAGGAACGCGCAGTCCGCGTTTTTCATGATATAGTCCGCCACCCCCGCGTGGAGTTCTGCGGACATCTCTCCCAACTCCAGCATATCGCCGAGCACGGCGCATTTCCTGCCGGGGCACTTCATTCCGCCCAGCACGGAAAGGGAGCTTTCCATCGAAGTGGGGCTCGCGTTGTAGCAGTCCAGTATCACGGTGATATCGCCGCGCTTCTCGATACGCTGGCGCATTCCGGAGCTCTCATACCGCATGAACGCCGGGACTATCTCCTCCGGAGACATTCCCGCCGCGATACCCGCCGCGAAAGCCGCAAGCGCGTTCATAACGTGGTGCTCTCCCACCACCGGGAGCTTCGCCGGATAACGCTTCCCGCCGTAAATCAGCGTGAAGCTCTGGCTGTCGTCATTCTGGGAGATATCCTCCGCACGGACGCCGCAGCCCTCCGAAAGCCCGTACCTGACGATTTTTCTGCCGGGAATATCCACGGTTTTCAGGTACTCGTCGTCGCCGTTAAGTATCAGCGGAGCGCTCTCAGAAGCGCCGTCAAGAATCTCCAGCTTCGCTTTCAGGATATTTTCGCGGGTCTTGAGGTTCTCAATGTGGCACCAGCCGATATTCGTGATCACGCATATATCCGGAGCCGCCGTCTTTGACAGCACGCTTATCTCCCCGAGGTCGGACATTCCCATCTCGATTACCGCCGCGCCGTAGCTCCCATTCAGCCGGAAAAGCGTCCGGGGAAGCCCGATATCGTTGTTGAAGTTCCCCTCGGTTTTCAGCGTGTTGTATTTCGCGGAAAGCACCGCGTAAACCATATCCTTTGTGGAGGTCTTGCCCACGCTTCCGGTGACTCCCACCAGCTTCAGCGGGAATTTCATTCTGTGGTAATGCGCTAGGTCAAGCTGAGCCTTCCGGCTGTCCTCCACCAGAATCACGGAAATTCCGTGGCTCCCCGCACCGCTTTCCCGGTCGGAAATTGCCGCAGCCGCGCCCTTTTCAGCCGCCGCGTCAATGAAGTCATTTCCGTCGAAGCTCTCGCCTTTGACGGCAACGAACAGCATTTCTTTTTCTATCGTGCGGGTATCCGTGGATACTCCGCTGACCGTAACGTCATTCCCGAGGAGCTTTCCCCCGGTGACTCCGGCTATTTCTCTTGCAGTAAACATCTTGCACCGCCTTAAGTAATATCGTGATTCCTGAGCCATTCCAGAACGATCTCCCGCTCGTCGAACGGAACGTTCTCGTCCCCTATCGCCTGATAGTCCTCGTGACCCTTGCCGCACAGCGCGATAAGCTCGCCGTCCTGCGCAGTTTCAAGGGCGCGGTATATCGCGGCTCTCCGGTCGATGAACTCCTCGCAGGGCTTTCCTGCGGGAACTCCGCGCCGCACATCGTCGATGGTCTGCTGCGGAGGCTCGTGCCGGGGGTTGTCGGTCGTGATGATGAGCCTGTCGGCGTATTCCGCCGCAATCCTGCCCATGTCCGGGCGCTTGCCCGCGTCACGCTCCCCCGCCGCGCCGAACACCGCAGTGAGCCGCCCTGTCAGCGGTCTGAGCGTTGAAAGCAGCTTGTCAAGCCCGTCCCCGGTGTGCGCGTAGTCGCGTATCACCGTGAATCTCCCCTGATAGATGGTCTCCAGCCGCCCGGCTACCCCGGGGGACTTCTCGAGAGCCGCCAGCACATCCTCCATCGGGAAGCCCAGCAGATGGCACATCACCGCCGCCTGAACCGCGTTGCTGACGTTGTACATTCCGGTGAGCGGTATTTTCGCCGTCCAGCTTTTCTGCTTCTGCGGGCAGGTCAGCAGGAACTGCGCGCCGTGGGGCTCCAGCCTTACGAACTCCGCGAAATAGTCTGCTTCGCCGCAGACGCTGGTGGTTATCGCGGGGATTCCCGAGCTCCGGCAGTAGTCCGCCGTGCGCCTGCCGTATTCATCGTCTATGTTCACCACCATGTTTCTGGACATATCCGCCAGCATTCTCTTTGCGAGGTAGTAGCTTTCCATCGTGCCGTGGTAGTCCAGATGGTCCTGCGTGAGATTCGTGAACGCCCCGGCAGCGAAGCTCTCCGCCGCGAAGCGGTGCTGAGCCAGCGCCATGGAGCTTGCCTCGAGAAAGCAGTACTCCGTGCCGATATCCGCCATCTCCCGGAAGAGCTGGTACAGCTTTCGCGGCTCCGGAGTGGTGGGCGGGCCGTCATGGGAGTATTTCAGCCCCCTGCCCGTATCGCAGCCCACCGTGCCGATAACTCCGGTCTGGTGCCCGAGGGCTCGGGTTATCTGCGCGCAGAGGTTCACCGTGGTGGTCTTGCCGTTCGTCCCGGTGACTGCGCCGAGGGTAAGCCTCCGGGTAGGTCTGCCGTAGAACGCCGAGAGTATCTCCGGGTAGAGCCTGCGGCTCTCGGGAACGTTTATCTCCCGCGCCAGCCCTAATTTCTGTTCCGTGACCACTGCGCAGGCACCCTGCGCGAGCATTTTCTCCGCCACGGAGTGCCCGTCAAAGGCTCTGCCCTTAACGCACACGAACAGGAATCCCGGCTCCACCTCGCGGTTATCCGAGGTCACGCCCGTGACCGGGATCTCCGTCAGTTCCTGCGGTATCTCGGTTATCCCGCTGAAAAGTTCTCCTAAAGTCATGACCTCACCGCCTTCTTAGTCCGCGTAGCCGTTCACCTGGAATGTGACCTCGACTACATTTCCCTTGTATGCCTCAGTACCGCCTGCCGGGTACTGGGACGTTGCAACTGCGTTCGCGTTATCCGCCGCGCCGCCTGTTATCTTGATGTTGAATCCCGCGTTGGTTATCGCTTCGTTCGCCTGAGCCACAGTCATTCCGGTGACATCGGGCATTACGCCGGATTCGTACTCGTTTGTGCCGAAATACAGCACGACTGTCGAGCCCTTCGGGATACTGCTTCCGGAAGCCGGTATCTGGTTCGTGACCGTAGAGCCTGCGGTATCGCCGACATACTTCACATCGAAGCCCTCTGCATTGAGCTTCGCTTCGGCTCTCTGGGACTCCATGCCGAGGACGTAGGGCACAGCCGCGTCCATCTTGGAGAGCTCCTCCGCCGTGTAGGTGGGGTAAATTCCGAGGTGCGGGAGACCCTCCTTGAACACCGCCGAAACAACAGGAGCCGCTACCGCGCTTCCGTAGTACTGGGTGCCTGTCGGGGTGTCCGCCATTACCAGCATTACTATCTGCGGGTCGTCCGCCGGGGCGAATGCCGCGAATGACGGAACATAGGTCATGTGAGCGCCCATCGCGCTTCCGCCCGCCGCGTTGTACTCGTCTATCTTCTCGGTCGTACCGGATTTTCCGCCTATGCGGTAGCCGTTTATGTAGGCGTTGCTTCCGCCGTTCTCGTTAACAACAGTTTCAAGGATACTGCGCATCTGCGCGGAGGTCTCCTCGGAAATGACCTGACGCTTTATTCTGGTCTCGGTGGTCTTTACCACGTTTCCGTCCGCGTCCAGTATCTTATCGACAACGTAGGGAGTGACTAAGTAGCCGCCGTTTACGATAGCGCACAGCGCAGTGGTCATCTGGAGCGGAGTGACCTTGTTCGTCTGACCGAAGCTTGAAGAAGCAAGCTCCACGATACCCATGTTGGAGCGCTTGACATAAAGGCTTCCGGATTCGCCGGGGAGGTCTATTCCGGTGGGCTCGGTGAATCCGAACGCCTCGAAATAGTCACAGAACTTATCCGCGCCGAGAAGCTGTCCTATCTGGATAAAGCTCGGGTTGCAGGACTTCGTTACCGCCTGCTGGAGCGTGAGCGAACCATGACCGGCGTGCTGCCAGCAGCTTATCATCGTGCCGGAAACGTTCTCAACGCCCGCGCAGTAGAATGTGGAGTTCAGCGAAACTACCTCCTCCTCGAGGGCGCTTGCGCAGGTGACGGTCTTGAATACGGAGCCGGGGTAGTACAGCTCGGTTATCGCCTTGTTCTTCCACTGCTGTTCGCGCAGGGCCGCCTCCTTGGCGTCTATCTCCTCCTCGGTGGCGCCGGAATCCTTCATCTCCGCGAGTATCTGGAGGTCGTAGCTGGATTTCAGCTCGGAGGGGTTGTTCAGGTCGAAGCTCGGCGCAGTCGCCATCGCGAGGACCGCTCCGGTATTGCAGTTCATGATTATTCCGCAGGCGCGGTTTATCACCTGATGCTGGGATACGCACAGCTCCAGATTCTTTTCAAGGTAGTGCTGGAGCACCTCGTCCAGCGTGAGCACAAGGCTGCACCCGTCCACGGCGGAGAAGTAAGCGTCGCTTCCGTTCTGAAGCGTTCTTCCGTCCGCGGAAACGTTGTATATCGCCTTTCCGTCCGTGCCGGCGAGGTAATCGTCGTAGTATGCTTCAAGACCGTAAACGCCGTCGCCGTCGAAGTTCGTGAAGCCGATTATGTTGGAGGCAAGCGACCCGTTCGGGTAGTATCTCTTTGAGGTAGGCCACAGGTAGATATCATCGGAGTTAAGCCCGTTTTCCTCCATGAACGCCGTGACCTCGTTCGCCTCGGGCTTCTCGACCTTGCGCTGGACGATGTAGTACTGATTGTTGTAGTCGGTGCAGGCGGTCTTTATCTTATCGTAGTCCGCGCCGAGTATCTTGGAGAGCCCCTTTGCGACAAGCTCCGCGCGCTCGACATACGGCGCGGGAGTTTCTCCCTTTTCGATGAGCTGCGCGGCTTTCTTGTCGTATTCTTCCTTTGCCTTGGTGTTGGCGTTCTCGATGTTGTGCGGGGATATCGTGATGTCCCACACGGTGGAGCTCTGCGCCAGCACGGTCCCGCTGGAATCCATGATGGAGCCGCGGTTCGCCTTTATTACCGCCGAGGACTGCTGCTGGTCTGTCGCCAGCATTCTCCACTTATCGCCGTCCAGTATCGAATATTTCAGGAGGTAGGAGCCGACATACACAGCGCCGATGACGATACAGCCAAGGGCTATCTCCTGCTTGACGCTCGCCTTTATCTTGCGTGGCTTTTCGGCTGAACGCTCTTCAAACCGGAAAAATTTCCGCGCTATTGAGGTAAAAAAACCGTCTTTTTTCATGTCAGAGTTTCCTCCATATCAAAATGCCTGAAGGTAACCTCTAAAAACCTCCTTCACGGCAGATTTCTATGACTTACCAAGAAACGGTCGCTTCGCTCCTTATTCATCATCTGCTTCGTTGTCAAACCTTGAAATACATACAGTATTCCTGCGGTTGATACTAATTCCAGAACCACGTTTCGGTTATGCATATTATGTGTATTTGGAATTAGTATAACGCCTAGCATCTGATATAAGTCATGTACGAAATCTGCTCGTGTCCCGGTTATTAGAGGTTACCTGAAAATAAAAAAAAAGTCGGACTATGACGGCTGCACGAACCCCCGCGCAGCGCATAATAAGCCGACCTTGCCCATTCGATCCGTTGCCGGCAGAGTATAGGGGCGCAGGAAGCGTGTCCTGTTCACCTCTATATTATGCCATCAGAAGCCGATGTATTCCAGCAGATCACCGAACCAGTCCGCGACTGCGCTGAATATACTGCTGCTGCCGTCCGGAGTGACCTCGATAAGACTTTCCGTGTTCACGTTAAGGTACTTTATCTGTGAGTTAGTGACCTTTGTCATGCCGAGCTTATTCCCGGCGTATTCCTCGATGTAGCTTATGTTCGCCTTGGTATCAAGACGGCTCTGGAGAAGCGAATTCTGATCCTGAGCCTCTGAAAGCAGAGCCCGCTGATCGTCCACCCTGCGCGCAGCGTCGTCCACGCGGGTGTTCTGTACGTTCACGGCCCACAGTACGCCGAAAGCCATCAGGGCGCAGAGCAGTATCTTTGCCTTGGAGCCGCTCCTCGAAACAGAGGGTTTATTCAATTTCATTTCCCTTTCCCTGCGCTCGCGGTCCTGTTCATGGACCTCGCGCTCCTTATGCGCGGTGTTGTCGCGGTAAAGGTCGTACGCAAGGTTAGATCTGTTTATTTCCGGAAGCATTAGCTCACCATCCTTGTTTTTTTGAAAGCCGTCAGTCATCGAGCGCGCTCATGCGTATCTTTTCGATGACCCTCAGCTTTGCGCTCCTGCTGCGCGGATTTGCCTCCAGCTCCTCTGCGGAAGCTGTGATGGGCTTCTTGTCCACCAGCCTGCCTCTGGGCTTCCTGCTGCAGACGCACACCGGGAATTCCGGCGGGCAGGTGCAGCCGGTGCAGAACTCCCTGAACCGATTCTTGACTATCCTATCCTCCAGCGAATGGAACGTGATGACCGACATTCTGCCGCCGACCCTCAGTGCGTCAAATCCGTCCGCGAGGGCTGTTTCCAGCACGTCCAGCTCGTGATTGACCTCTATCCTTATCGCCTGAAAGCTCTTCCGGCAGGGATTCTTCTCCCTGCGGTACGCCGCCGGGACGCTCGCCTTTATTATCTCCGCGAGCTGGCCGGTGGTCTCTATCGGCGCGGAAAGCCGGGCATTCACAATGCCCCTGGCTATCTTATTGCCGAATTTTTCTTCGCCGTAGCTGAACAGAATACGCGCGATATCTTCCTCCGCATATTCATTCACGACGTCGCGCGCGGAAAGTCCCTCTCCGCTCATGCGCATATCAAGCGGGGCGTCCGCATGGAACGAAAACCCGCGCTCTGCGGTGTCAAGCTGGTGCGACGACACGCCGAGGTCTGCGATGATGCCGTCCAGAGCCTCTATCCCCAGCTCTGCCAGCACGTTTTTTATCTCGCAGAAGTTCCTGCGCACAAATGTGACCGGATAGCCCTTGAGACGCTCCCCAGCAGCCTCCAGCGCCTCCCTGTCCTGGTCGAAGCAGATCAGCCTGCCGCCGTCCAGACGCTTAGCAAGCTCCAGACTGTGGCCGCCGCCACCGGTGGTGAGGTCCGCGTAGACGCCCTTCGGGTCTGTGAACGCGCCGTCCACCGTTTCTTTCAGCAGAACTGAAATATGTGAAAATTCCATCAGATACCGATCTCCTCAGCAAGCGCGGCGATATCCTCCGCCGACATACTCTCTGTATAAGCCTTGTACGCCGCCTTGTCCCATATCTCCGCGTGGTCGTCCATACCGACGACAACGACTTCGGAGGTGAGCCCGGCGTATTCTCTCAGTGCGGGCGCAATGGCTATGCGTCCCTGCTTGTCCGGCTCGACATCGCAGGCTCCGCCGAACAGAAAGCGCTCTATCGGGAGCCTAACTTTCTGCGGCTTGCCGCGAAGCCTTTCCCTGAGGTCGTTCCAGCTCTGCTCTGTGTGTACTGTCAGACACGCTTCACCTATCGTCTTGGAAATATAGAAATGCTCACCCAGCTCCTCGCGGAGCTTTGCCGGAAAGTTCATGCGCCCTTTTGAATCTATGGTGTGCTCGAACTCGCCGTACATTCCTGTTCCCCCTTTCCGTGACGATAGTCCCCTGTGATGTGTCCTGCCGCCCTCCTCGGACAGCCATTCCGTAGATGCAATATATTTTCCCAATAAATACAATTCGGGAGGGCAAAGTTTCAACTCTGGTCATCTCAATGAATTTTTAAACCACTTTAGTGAAAACTTCACCACTCTTCCCCACAATTAGTATACAACGAATTCAACAATTTTGCAAGGGTAAGCGGTGGAAAAATCAAAAAAATAAAGGATAAAATTTCACATCTGTTTTTGTGCAACTTGCACAAAAAAGAGCCTCCAGACAGGAGACTCGGGTCAAAATTTAAATTTAATTTCTCAAGATATAGATAAAATCCAAATAGTTTTTAACTACATCTTGTGGTATTGTTGAAAAAGCCCGG
>CALBGD010000004.1 GCA_937893735.1 uncultured Clostridia bacterium
GCCGGAAAGCTTAGCAAGTCTTTCCTGAAGCTTCTCCTTGTCGAACTCGGAGGTGGTGTTCTCGATAGCGGTCTTTATCTCGTGTACACGAGCCTTGATAGCCTCGCTGTCGCCGTAACCGTCAACGATGATGGTGTTCTCCTTGTTTACCTTTACCTGCTTAGCGCGGCCGAGCTGGTTGATCTGGGTCTCCTTGATGTCAAGGCCGAGCTCGTCTGTGATGACCTCGCCGCCGGTCAGGATAGCGATATCCTTGAGCATTTCCTTACGTCTGTCGCCAAAGCCCGGAGCCTTGACAGCAACGCATACGAATACGCCTCTCAGCTTGTTCAGAATGATGTTGGTAAGAGCGTCGCCCTCAACGTCCTCTGCGATGATGACCAGCTTCTTGCCAGCCTGCACGATCTGCTCAAGCAGCGGGAGAACGTCCTGAATGGAGGAGATCTTCTTATCTGTGATAAGGATATAAGGATCGTCGATAACCGCTTCCATCTTATCGGTATCAGTTACCATGTAGGGGGAGATGTAGCCTCTATCGAACTGCATACCCTCAACTACCTCGGAGTATGTCTCAGCGGTCTTGCCCTCTTCAAGGGTGATAACGCCGTCAGCGGTTACTTTCTCCATAGCCTCTGCGATAAGCTTGCCGACAGACTCGTCGCCTGCGGAAACTGTTGCAACTCTCTCGATGTCCTTGCTGCCGCTTACAGTCTGGGAGTTCTTCTTGATCTCTGCAACTGCTGCGTCAACAGCCTTCTGCATACCCTTCTTTACTACCATGGGGTTAGCGCCTGCTGCGATGTTCTTCATGCCCTCGCGTACGAGCGCCTGTGCAAGCAGTGTAGCGGTCGTTGTGCCGTCGCCTGCTGCGTCGTTTGTCTTGGTCGCAACTTCCTTTACAAGAGACGCGCCCATGTTCTGGAATGCGTCCTCAAGCTCGATCTCCTTTGCGATGGTAACGCCGTCGTTTGTGATCAGCGGGCTGCCGTACTTCTTGGAAAGAACTACGTTTCTGCCCTTCGGGCCGAGTGTGATCTTAACTGTATCTGCCAGGGTGTCGATACCTGCCTGGAGAGCCTTGCGGGCCTCTTCGCCGTAAATAATATCCTTAGCCATGATGAATTCCTCCTTGTGTGTCTTGTTACGAATTACTCAACTATCGCGAGAATGTCGGACTGTCTGAGAATGGAATACTCAACGCCGTCAACCTTTACCTCGGTGCCTGCGTATTTGCTGATGAGCACCTTGTCGCCTACCTTGACGTTCATTGTGACTTCCTTGCCGTCAACGTTTCCGCCGGGGCCTACTGCTACTACCTCTGCAACGGAGGGCTTCTCCTGTGCGGAAGCTGTCAGGATAATACCGCTCTTTGTGGTTTCCTCTGCTTCGACCATCTTTATAACTACGCGGTCTGCTAAAGGCTTGATTGTCATATATATTTCCTCCTCAAAAAATTAAGTATCAGATTTTGCATTTAGCACTCTTGTTCTCTGAGTGCTAATTATATTTTACCCATTATTCAGAAAAAATCAAGGGGTAAAAGGGCATTTTTCTGCAATTTCGTGAAATATGTACATATTACATATTTCAGCGGGTTAGTATTAGGTAATTATGCACAACGCACAGAATAAAGCCTCATTTCAAAAATGCGCCGGAAAACTCCCTGTTCATTATTGATTTTTCCATTAGAATATGGTAGAATAAAAGGATAGAGAAATATATGCCGGAGGTCGAGAAATTATGGCTGTTGCAGTACCAAAGAGAATAGCTTCTGGAATAATCAACGCGCTGAAAGGCGGCGTAGTCCCCCGCACGGGGCTGGGCTACATCGCAGTCGGCAGGACTGCCGAGATAAACGCCCTGCTCCACGATGTTGACATCACCGAGGAGGGCGGCGCTTTCTTCCGCTTTATCGTAGGGCGCTACGGCAGCGGAAAGAGCTTTATGCTCCAGACCATGCGCCAGCACCTGATGGACAGGGGCTTCGTCACCGCAGACGCCGACCTCTCCCCGGAGCGCAGGCTCATGGGCACAAAGGGTCAGGGGCTTGCGACCTACCGGGAGCTCATGCGCAACATGAGCGTCCGCACAAAGCCGGACGGCGGAGCGCTCCCGCTGATACTCGAAAAATGGATAACCGCCGTGCGCACAGACGTGGTTTCCGAGGGCACCAGCCCGGATTCCCCGTTTTTTGACGCGGCAGTCGAGAAGAAGATATACACCAAGATAAGCGGCCTTGAGGATATGGTGCACGGCTTCGATTTTGCCCGGGTGATAAACGCCTACCACAAGGCATACATGATGGGAAACGATGAAAAGGCGGCGTGCGCCGTAAGATGGCTGCGCGGTGAGTACTCCACCAAGACGGAGGCAAAGCAGGACCTCGGCGTTAACGTAATAATCACTGACGACAACTGGTACGACTACATCAAGCTGCTGACCGCATTCTTTGTGAGCGCCGGCTACAAGGGTTTCGTAATAATGATAGACGAGCTGGTGAATATAATGAAGATCCCCCATGCCGTCACCCGCCAGTACAACTACGAAAAGATACTGATGATGTACAACGACGTCATGCAGGGAAAGGCTTCGCACCTCGGCATAATCATGGGCGGCACGCCCCAGTGCATAGAGGACACCCGCCGCGGAATTTTCAGCTACGACGCCCTCCGCTCGCGGCTGGAGCGCGGGCGCTTCGCCACGGACGAGACCCACGATATGCTCGCGCCGATAATAAAGCTCCAGCCGCTCACATACGAGGAAATGACCGTCCTCGCGGAAAAGCTGGCGGAGATACACGCGGGGCTGTACGGCTACGAAAACCGCATGACCCTCGAGGACAGGATTTTCTTCATCAAGGCGGAATACAGCCGCGTGGGCGCCGATACAAACATCACCCCCCGCGAGATGATACGCGACTTCATCGAGCTGCTGAACATCGCAATGCAGAATCCCGACAAGACTATCCCCCAGCTCATGGGCGAGGAGAGCTTCGAATTCGCAAAGCCCGACGGAGAGGAAGCCGCTGAGGAAAAGGACGGCTTCGAGGATTTCGAGCTATGACCGTAGGGGAGGGGCTTGCCCCTCCCGCTACAAAAGAAACAGATATATGAATTATTTTAATTTTTAATCACCCTGTCAGAAAACCAACAAGATTAAAAAACTATGATTATAGTTCAACAGGTGCATATTTCATAACAATATGCACCTTTAACCGAGAATGCATATTATCTGACATCACTGATAATAAGATACTTCTCACTTCAAAAGGGAAAACCTCTGAACAGCAAATTCACGATTTATCCCTGCGATACAGCAACATATGTATTGATGAATATGTCATCATGCCAAATCACATACACATGATAATTATTATTCGGGAACCGGGAGGGGCAAACAGGGACGTTTGCCCATACGCCCCCAAGCGCAGCATGGACGCTGCGCTTGGGGGCGGGAGGGGCAAGCCCCTCCCCTACGGTATCCGATATCATCAGAGTGTTTAAATCACAGACAACCAGATTATGCGACTGTAACGGAAAACTGTTTCAAAGGTCTTTTCATGACCATATAATACGTAACGAAGCAGACTATGATTAATAAAAAAATACATACAAAACAATCCGCTGAATTGGCACAGCGACTGTTTTAATCCAGCAAAACAAGATGAAGAAACCTAACCAAAAGAGGTAACAAATGTCCGATATATTCCACCGTCTGGCACCTTTCATACAGGACTACATCTACCGCTGTAAATGGGAGGAGCTCCGCGAGATACAGGTGCTCGCCGCAGAAGCGGTGTTCGACACCGATGAGAATCTCCTGCTCTCCAGCGGCACCGCCAGCGGAAAGACCGAGGCGG
>CALBGD010000005.1 GCA_937893735.1 uncultured Clostridia bacterium
TATAATTTTAACACATTTCCGCGAATAAGTCAAGAGTTGCTTATGCAAAAATTTAACGAATATCTATTGACAATTTACGGATTTTAGGTTACAATATATGTATAGTATCCTTATGCGCCGGTCTTATTCCGGTATATTAAACATATCCCGAAAGGAGTATATAAAATGGGCTTAATCAAGGCTGCACTCAACGCCGTGGGAGGCAATCTCGCGGACCAGTACAAGGAATACATATACTGTGATTCACTTTCTAACGATATCCTCGCTGTAAAGGGTCACAAGCGTGTTGGCTCCCGCGGAACCAACAAGGGCGACGACAATGTTATCACCGACGGTTCTGCAATCGCAGTAAACGAGGGTCAGTGTGCCCTTATCGTGGTAGATGGCAAGGTTTCAGAAGTCGCAAACGAGGCCGGCGTATTTGAATTCAAGTCTGCGCTCTCCCCCTCCGTGTTCTCCGGAAATCTCGGCGATGGAATTATTAATTCTCTCAAGGATATCGGAACCCGTATCAGCTACGGCGGTCAGGCGGGTCATGATATGCGCGTTTACTATGTCAACATGAAGGAGATCATGGGCAACCGCTACGGCACCGTTAACCCGATCCCGTTCCGAGTTGTTGACAACAACATCGGTCTTGATGTTGACGTTTCCCTGCGCTGCAACGGCGAATACTCCTACCGTATCACAAACCCGGTTCTCTTCTACACCAATGTCTGCGGCAACTTCGGCGAGAGCTTCAACCGCTCCAACATCGACAGCATGCTCAAGACTGAGATACTCACCGCGCTCCAGCCGGCTCTCGGAAAGATCTCTGAGCAGGGCGTAAGACCCAGTATGCTCCCCAGCAAGGCAATGGAGATCTCCGACGCGCTGAACGAGGTCCTCTCCAAGAAGTGGGGCGAGACCCGCGGAATGGTCGTTGCTTCTTTCGGCATGAATCCTCCTACGCTTCCCAAGGAAGACCAGGAGATGATAACGAATCTCCAGCGCTCCGCTGTTATGCGCAACCCGGGCATGGCTGCGGCTACGCTTGTTGAGGCTCAGGCTTCCGCTATGAAGACCGCTGCCGGAAATCAGGGCGGCGCAATGATGGGCTTCATGGGAATGAACATGGCTCAGAATCAGGGCGGATTCAACGCTCAGGATCTCTTCCAGATGAACGCTCAGCAGCAGGCACAGGCAGCGGCTCAGGCTCCTGCACAGGCACCCGCTCAGGCGGCTCCCGCGGCTGGAAGCTGGAAGTGCGAATGCGGCACCACCAACACCGGAAAGTTCTGCGCTAACTGCGGCAAGCCCAAGCCTGCACAGGCTGAGGGCTGGACCTGCTCCTGCGGCGCTGTGAACAAGGGTAAGTTCTGCCAGAACTGCGGAAAGCCCAGACCTGCCGGAGCTCCCGTTTACCGCTGCGACAAGTGCGGCTGGCAGCCGGAGGATCCCACAAAGCCCCCGAAGTTCTGCCCCGAGTGCGGCGATCCCTTTGACGCAAACGATATAGTTTAAGCCGATCTATCTCACAGATATTTTGTGAGTGGTCGTAATGTAAAAAATTATTCCAAGCTGTCGAGAAAGGTTCAGATGCTAGGAAACGCCAACGCGGCTAGGCTTTGTGCCTGCCGCATTGGCGCTGACGACGCAGGTGAGCCTTTATCGACAGCCTGACCACTCGCAGACTGTCTGTGAGTGGTCTTTGTGCGTTATAAAATAACCCCGAAAGGCAAAGAATATGTCTGTACTTGATATCTTTAAGAAACTGGAATCCGAACGCCAGCCAGAACCGCAGGGCGCATTAGAATACATCATCTGCGGTCTCGGGAACCCTGGAACGCAGTATGAGGGCACACGCCACAACATCGGATTCATGACCATCGACACCCTCTGCGAAAAATACAAGCTGGACTGCAAGAAGCTGAAATTCAAGTCGCTGACCTGCGACGCGATGATCTCCGGGAAGCGCTGCCTCATCATGAAGCCCACAACATTCATGAACAACAGCGGAGAAGCAGTTACCGAAGCAATGAGCTTCTACAAGATTCCCCCGGAGCGCACCATAATCGTGTTCGACGATATTTCCCTTGAGCCCGGAAAGCTCCGTATCCGCAGAAAAGGCAGCGACGAAGGGCACAACGGAATCAAGA
>CALBGD010000006.1 GCA_937893735.1 uncultured Clostridia bacterium
ATTCACGAACCTGCCGGAGCTTATGCAGATGTACAAGGAGTTTGCGGATATACGCACAGCAGATATGCTCAAGCTCGATGTGCCTGAGCTGGAGGGCGGCAAGCCGCAGACTATCGTTGCAAAGCCGAACGACTTCCAGAAAGCATATATGCAGGTGCTTGCACAGCGCTCTGAGGACATTCACAGCGGCTCGATTGACCCCACCGTGGACAATATGCTAAAGGTAACTCACGAAGCGCGCCTGCTCGGTCTGGACGCGCGTGCAATAAATCCTGAAGCTGAGAACACCCCAGACAGCAAGGTAAATCTCTGTATCGACAAGGTAATGGAGATTTACAAGAACACAGAGGAGCAGAAAGGCGTTCAGGCTATCTTCTGCGACATCGCCGTTAATTCCACGGACGGCAAATTCTCCGTTTACGACTACATCAAGGAAGAACTCCAGCGCAGAGGTATCCCGGCTAACGAAATCTGCACAGCCGGTGACGCGAAAGACCAGAACCAGCGCAACGAGATGTTCTCGCAGCTCCGCGCCGGACAAAAACGCATAGTGCTGGCGTCCACATCGAAGCTCGGCACAGGCGCGAACATACAGACCCGGCTTGCTGCGCTGCATAATCTTGATATCCCCTGGAAACCCTCGGATCTGGAGCAGCGC
Source organism: uncultured Clostridia bacterium (assembly GCA_937893735.1). Lineage (GTDB taxonomy): Bacteria > Bacillota > Clostridia > Oscillospirales > Ruminococcaceae > CAG-115. The sequence goes on from CALBGD010000006.1 coordinate 659, forward strand.
AACGGTCGAATAATCAGACAGGGCAACCAGTTCGGCAAGGTCGGCGTATTCAACTACGTCACGGAGAACACCTTTGACGCGTACATGATGAACATAATCGTGACAAAGCAGAAATTTATTTCGCAGCTTATGTCCGGAAAAACGCCCGCAAGAACGTGCGAGGACGTGGACGATATGGTACTCAATTACTCCGAAATGCAGGCTCTGGCAACCGGAGATCCGCGCATAAAGGAGAAGATAGAGCTTGATACAGAAGTGTCCCGCCTGCGAACGCTGGAGAGTGAACACTACAACAATCAGTACAAACTTGAAGATGTAATTCTCAACCGAACGGCAGACCTCAAGGGAATGCAGCAGCGTGTTGAATTCGCGAAAGGCGATAAGGCGTTCGCAGAGGAACAGCTTGCAAAATCCGATGAATTTAGCGTAAAGCTGGACGGAAAAATCTACACCGAACGCAGCGAAGCAGGCGAGGTTCTTGCGAAAGAAATTGTGCAGTGCATGGCTCGGCGGAATGAGGAAAAAACACTAGGCGAATACAAAGGCTTTGAGGTTTCTATAAACACAATGTCGAATCCGGTGTCTACCTATGCACAGGTAAATCTCAAGCGTTTCGGTGGGCTGACTTACAGCGCCCAGGTCGAGCTTGACAACAATCTCGGCAACATAACGCGAATGGAAAATCTCCTGAAAAACGGAATTGATAAGGAGATAGCCCGCTGCGAAGAACGCATAGAACGCGATACGTCTGATATCAAAACCGCCGAAGAAACTCTCGCTATGCCGTTTGCCCTCGCTGACGAACTCCAGCAGAAAGTCGCACGTCTGGATCAGCTCAACGCTGAGCTTGACTGCGGCAAAAATGACGAGGTATTCCTCAACGATGACAACGACCGCGAAGAAGAAAAGCCCAGCCGCAGTCAGGGAATAAAGCCCGATACACCGTCAGCAAGACCGAAAAGATAAACAGTTTTCAAAGCCCCGTCAACCTCTGGCGGGGCAAATTCTTTTTCAGAGAGGAAGATGATTTATGTCCGAAATAAACGATGAGCTTATCCAGAAAGCCCGGAACGCAGACCTCGCAGATTACTTCATACGCAACGGATATGAGTGCGAAATGAAATCGAAAAACGAACTGCACGTTAAAGGACACGGCGGACTTTTCGTCAACACGCAGACGAATAAATGGTACTGCTTTTCGCAGGCTGGTGACAGTCGCGGCGGCAGTAATCCGGTCAACTGCCTGACTGACGTACTCGGTTTTGATTTCAAAACCGCAGTCGAACATCTGTCCGGCGGCAGACTTATCTATGAAAGAAAACAGAACGCCGAAGCTCCTGTTCCGGAGAAAAAACGCGAGCTGGTTCTTCCAGAAAAGAACGAGGACATGAAAAAAGTTTTCGCGTATCTGTGCAAAACCAGAATGATAAAACCGGATATCGTTTCCGAACTTGCAAAGTCCGGACTGCTCTATCAGGACAAAAAAGGAAACGCGGTTTTTGTTCACAAAGATGACAGCGGAAAAATAATCGGCGCTGAAATTCAGGGAACAAATTCGTTCCAGCGTTTCAAAGGAGTTGCGCCCGGAACGTCAGAAAGCGTGTTCGCTTTCAAGCTCTGCGACAAACCAAATTCGTGCTACGTTTTCGAAAGTGCGATCGACTTGCTGTCATTTAAGCAGCTTGCAAATCCGGAAAAAATCAAAAATTCCATGCTGGTTTCGATGGCGGGATTAAAGCCGAACACGCTGAAAAATCTCGCAGAAAGCGGAGTAAAATTATATAGCTGCGTGGACAATGACGAAGCAGGAATTAAGTTCACGCAGAGCAACGGACTTACTCCTTGTCGAAGAATTCTTGAGGAGAATGGCGTGAAAGATTACAACGATCTGCTGAAATCTTTGACGGCAAAAACGCAGCAGCAAACCCAAACTGCTCCGCGAAAAAATTCACACTCTCACCGCTGATTTTTGAAAAAAATCACACGAAAAAGGGTTTCAGGGATTTGCCCTGAGTTGGCTGAAAAGAGCTGCCTGTTTACCGAAAATTTTCGGTGCAGAGCTGAAAAAGAAAATTCATTTTTCGTTTCAGTTCTGGCGATTTTTCCGCGAAACTGCGGAAGATTTTTCAGGCGGCTTTTTTCAGTTTGCTCGGCAAACTGTAACGGGTTCTAGGGTGTCCCTAGCGAGATGGCATATTTTGGCACGGCGTAGCCTTGCCAAAATTGCTTATTGAGTATAAGCAGTTTTGCGCACCCCCTCGATTTACCCCCCGAAAATCGTCCGAAAAATACTCGGAACTCATCATTTTGCAAGACTGAAAAAAGAAAGCAAAATCGACGAAAATCCGAAAAACTGAAATCAAAAACCGAAAAGCAAAATGTCCGATTGGAGGAAATACAATGAGCAAAAATCAATCAACATCAAATGCACCTTCAAACAAAGTCAGCGTAACATTTCGCGTTGACAAAGGCGTACTTGAACACAACAACCGCACTTTCATTGCAAAGAACGTTGTTCGCGAAAGAGTACCAGACAACATCATCTACAAGCAAGAGGATATTCGGGCAAAATATCACGAAATATTCGACAAGGCACTTGAAGAATATAACACAGGAAAAAGAGCCGACAGAAAAATCAAAGACTACTATGAGCATATGCTGAAATCAAAAAAGGAAAAACCTTTTTATGAAGTGGTGGTTCAGTTCGGCGATATAGAAAACTGTGGGTTCGGTCAGCGCAACTTTGAACAAGCAAAACAAATGCTTGATGAATACATGAAGGAATTTGAGAAACGAAACCCGAACATGAAAGTGTTCAATGCGGTCATGCACCTTGATGAAGCAACACCACATCTCCATATCGACTTTCTTCCGGTATGCCACAATCAGAAACAAGGATTGTCAACGCGAATATCAATGAAAAAAGCCCTAGAGGAACAAGGTTTCATATCAAGTTCAAAGCGAATTTCCGAATGGGCAGTCTGGGCTACTGCTGAAAAAGAAATCATGACTAGCATTCTTAAACGTCATGGATTATCCCGTGATGTGAAAAATGCTCACTACGCTCATATGGAATGTGAAGAATATCGTCAGTCAAGAAAGGAACTCGAAAAGCTCAACAAGCACATCAACGAACTGAAACAAAAACCTGACGCGGAAATCACGCAGGAAGAAGTCAAGATGATAAAAAATCAGAACGACTTCATGCGTTCCGAAATCGTAAAGCGTGATGAAAAAATCCGGATACTTTCCAAGAAAGCCGGAGCAAGGTTCGTTCCGTTCGAAGTCTACTCCCCAGATAAAATGCAGTTCATCATTGACGAATTGCAGCGGTCAAATATCCAGTTCGTTGAAGAAAGCAATACACTCTATATTCCGGACTGGGCTACAAAAAACTGCTGCGCTATCGCTGCAAAGTATCAGTTCCCGAGCAAGTCAGCCGGAATACATGACGAGATAAAACTCGACATAGATACGCTGGTCTACTCCTGCGAAAACTTCCCGCAGCTCCTCGACAAGCTCCGGGAAAAAGGATACGAAATCAAAGAGGGAAAATATCTCGCGGTGAAATCTCCGAACGCGCAAAGGTTTGTCCGGCTGAAAACTCTCGGCGAAGATTATCTCCCGCAGCACATCGAAAAGAGAATTGCTGACCGCGATAAATTCCCGAAACAGGTTCAGGCTCGTTCTGCAAAAGCGAACGAAACAGAGCAGCGTTTCTACTCTACGATCACGCAGACCGTCATCGCAGTCCGCACTTTCATGTTCCGTCCGCAGAAAACAAACCCGAAGAAGATTTATTCCTTTGAGAACGATAAGGAAATCAATCACCTGTCGCAGCAGCTCCTCACCATGCGAGATTTCAATATTAATTCCAGAGATGATATCTACGAAGCTGCCGAACGCAGCCAGAAGAAGATAGACGATACTCTCGCGCAGATACGAAAGCTCACAGAGGATATGCCAACGCTCAAATCAGATATCGCGCAGCTTAAATTTTTCTTTTCAGCCCGGCAAAATAATTCAGACGCGATGAACCAAGTCCGACTTGCCGCCGCGAAAGAGGTCGCAAACAAATACGGCATTACCAGCGCGGAAGAAATCGAAAATCTTGAAACACGTCTGCGGCTATCGCCGACTTACATCAGCTCACTAAAAAACGAAGTATCAGAGGAGCAGATGAAACTGAGCCGCATATCAGACCTCGTGCATACCTACGAAAAAATCATCGAGGGAAACTACATCGACAATCTGGTAGCCGCCGAACGCGAACGCAGGCAGCGTGAAGAAAAACGCGAAGAAAAAAATCAGGACAGAACTCCAGACAAGAAACAGGCAATATGAATTATCCCGGTCAGCGCCGGGATTTTTCTTTTGCAGAAAAATGCAGCTGCCGTTAAGGTAGAATGTTCAAAAACAGAAAGAGGAAATCATCATGAACGCAATTTTTCAGCTACTCAACCCAAACAATACAGTGTCCGTAAATCGTCCCCTGGCTCACGCTATCGGTCTGAACGAAGCGGTAGTTTATGGCGCGCTTGTCGCAAAATACTACTGGTACTCTGAGCGCGATATGCTCGATGACGGCTGGTTCTACTCTACCGCTCCGGATCTTCAGGAGAGTACCGCGCTCACTGAGAAACAACAGAAACGCTGCGTGGACGCGCTCGTCAAGCTGGGACTTCTGCGCTGTGAGCTGCGTGGAATGCCCGCTAAACGCAGCTTTTACATAATTGAGGATATCGACCTTATCCAGAGCCTGCTTGCTGCTGGTGAATTTGCTATGCGCCAAATCAAACCGGCTGCTGCGGAGAGCTATGAGAAAAAGCGCAAGACATCCGCCGAACCTACCGAAAGCACTGCCAGAATGAACGAATTTCTTGCAAAAGCGTTCGGTGGAACAATTCCCGCTGCTGAACAGCCCTCCGATGTTGCTGTAACTGAAAAACCGCATAACAAAGCCGTTCTCCCCTGCTCCGACAAAAAGACGGAGCAAGCACAGCCGGAAAGTGAAACCTTGCTCCGCCAAAAGGTAGGAGCAAGCTCCGCCGAAACGTCCGAGCTATACTCTAATAAAACTAAAGATAATAATCCTGATATAATCAATCCATCTATCACGCGCACGCGCGAGGAACCCGAAGA
>CALBGD010000007.1 GCA_937893735.1 uncultured Clostridia bacterium
ACATTCCGGGGCTGGTCTACCTCGCTCCGACCACCTATGAGGAGTATATCGCGATGCTCGACTGGAGCATTGAACAGCGCGAGCACCCGGTAGCTATCCGCGTGCCGGGCGGGGTAGTCCACAGCGACAAGGCGCTCCCGGATTACGGAAAGCTCAACAAGTACGAGGTTTACCAGCAGGGAAGCGATGTTGCGATAATCGCCCTCGGAACCTTCTTCGGCATAGGAATGCAGGCGGCTGAGCTCATCGAGAAGAACTCCGGCGTGAAGCCCACGCTCATAAATCCGCTCTACATCACCGGGCTTGATACGGTGCTCCTCGAATCCCTCAAGAAGAACCACCGCGCGGTCATCACCCTCGAGGACGGAATACTTGACGGCGGCTTCGGCGAGAAGATAGCGAGATTCTACGGCGCTTCCGACGTAAAGACTGTAAATCTGGGTCTCAAAAAGGAGTTCCTCGACCGCTACGACCCGAACGAGGTTCTCCGCGAAAACGGCATAACACCGGAGCAGATAGCCGATACAGCGGCACAGCTCCTGAGATAACTGGAGGTAATATTTATGGTAAAACAAACAGCAGGTCATGACGCACTCGGCGAATTCGCACCGGAATTCGCGCACCTTAACGATGATATCCTTTTCGGGAAGGTATGGTCCCGGGAGGACAAGCTGAGCCTGAAGCTCCGCTCGGTCTCCGCGCTGATAGGCAAGGGGATAACCGACAGCTCCCTGACCTATCACCTTTCCGAGGCTAAGAAGAACGGCGTTACCCGCACGGAGATGGCGGAGATACTGACGCACATCGCGTTTTACGCGGGCTGGCCCAACGCATGGGCGGCATTCCGTCAGGCAAAGGAGGTCTATGCGGACGACCAGCCGGAGGAGCACGGCGGCTTCTTCGGTCAGGGCGAGCCTAACACGGCGTTCGCGAAGTACTTCACCGGAAACTCATGGCTGAAGCCCCTCACCGACCCGAAGCAGACAGTTTTCATCGCAAACGTGACCTTCGAGCCCTCCTGCCGCAATAACTGGCACGTCCACCACGCGGACAAGGGCGGCGGACAGATTCTCGTCTGCGTTGACGGCGAGGGCTGGTATCAGGAGTGGGGCAAGCCCGCTCAGAAGCTGGTTCCGGGTGATGTCGTGACTATCCCGGCGGGAGTCAAGCACTGGCACGGCGCGGCCTCGGACAAGTGGTTCAGCCACCTTGCAGTTGAGGTCCCCGGAGAGAACACCTCCAACGAATGGCTGGAGCCTGTTACCGACGAACAGTATAATTCTGTAGAGTAATAACTTACGGTATAGATAAAACCCGGGGCAGAAATGCCCCGGGTCATTTATTTATCGCGAAGCGATACCATAATTCATAATTTCGAATTAAGAATTCCGAATTGCTCTCACACTTCCGCCGGAACCTCGTCCGCCTCGTCATGGTCGATATGCCCGGAATCCCCGGGAGTCTGCTCGCCCTTGAACAGCAGCTTCAGGATTATCGGCACGGAGATAGAGGAAACGATTATCAGCAGAATTACGGCGAGGAAGTACCGCTGTTCCACCATTCCTACCGCAAGTCCCTTGTTGGCGACTATCAGCGCGACCTCTCCGCGGGTCATCATTCCCACGCCGACTTTCAGGGAGTCCTTCCAGCTGTTCTTGAACAGCTTCGCAGTAAGTCCGCAGCCGATGACCTTTCCTATGAGCGCCACCGCCACGAACGCCAGCGAGAACCACAGCAGGTCGAGCGTGAATCCGTCAAAGGAGATGTTCAGTCCGATACTTGCAAAGAACACCGGTCCGAACAGCATATAGGAGCTTATGTCCATCTTTCCGGCGATGTATTCCGCGTCGCGCAGGTTGCACAGGATTATTCCCGCAACGTAAGCGCCGGTGATGTCCGCGATACCGAAGAATTTCTCCGCGCAGTACGCCATGATGAAGCACAGAACCAGCCCGAATATCGGGATACGGCGGGTGTGGTAGAACTTCTTGTCGAGGAACTTGAACAGCAGGTACATCAGGAATCCCACGCCCACGCTGAACACGATGAACAGAATGGTTTTCAGGAACACGTCCGCGATGGGGGAGCCGGTTATCGCGGAGGCAGATTCGTCCTTGCCGCCCTCGATTCCGATGACAACGGTGAGCACGATGATACCTATAACGTCGTCTATTATCGCCGCGCTGACTATCGTTGTGCCTATGCGGCTCTTAAGGTGCCCCAGCTCACGGAGCGCCTGCACCGTAATGCTGACGGAGGTCGCCGTCATTATCGTGCCGATGAACAGCGCCTGATTCACCACGTTTCCGCCCATAGCCGCGTCAGGGACTATCTGGCAGTAGATGGTGTACATCAGGAAGCCGCCGCCAAGCGGCACCAGAACTCCCGCGAGGGCTATGCAGAACGCCACGGGACCGGTTTTCAGCAGGTCCTTGAGGTTCGTTTCCAGCCCGGCGGAGAACATCAGGATAACAACGCCTATCTCAGCTAGGGTCTTGATGAAGCTGTCAGCCTCCACAAGACCAAGCACTGCCTGTCCGATTATAAGTCCCGCGAGTATCTGCCCGACCACCTGAGGGGCTTTCAGCTTTTTCGCGGCAAGTCCCATCAGCTTTGCCGATATAAGGATTATTGCCAGATTCTTGAAACATTCGACCATTGAGATGCTTCCTTCCTTTGTTTTTTCTCTAATATATAATTATAGTGTATTACGGCGGGTAATTCAAGCACAATTGTATACAATAATTGCAGGGTGGGACGGGCTTTTTTTGTCGTACCGGACGATTGTTGAAAGGACGTAATAAAGATGGAGATATACGAGCTGAGAGTATTGCTGAGCCCCGCCGCCGGTGTGGTGGTTCCCTTGCAGGAGCTTTCCGGGGAGGACGGCGCGGCGCATTTTCGCGGGGAGGGCTTCGCGCTGACCGCCCCGGAGGGGCTGCGCGGATTTTTGCAGAGAGCCGTCCCGGCGGTGGAGGTGCGCGCTCCCGCAGACGGCGCGGTCACATATGCGGGGGAGAACAGCTTCCGGCTGCGCACCGGGGACGGTCTGGAGCTGGAGGTGCTTCTGTGCGCTCCGGGGGAGATATTCGTCCGGTCAGGAGAGGTGATAATGGCGGGGGAGTGCTGCGCGCGGCTCTCCCGGGAGGACTTCTGCGCCTCCCCGGCGGGGATTATCGTGCGGTTTCCGGAAAGCTCCGGCGTGTCGGAGCTCCATGTGCTGGGCGGCGCGAAGAAGCCCGGCAGACCCGCCGCAGAGTACCGCCTGCGCTCAGAGAAATAACTCCCAGAATATGAAAACAGCGCCGTTTTCCGGCGCTGTCGCTGTATTTACTTGTTGTCCGCAGTATCCTTTTCCTTCAGGAGATCCCTGATCTCTGTCAGCAGAACTATCTGAGGATCGGGCTTTGGCTCGGGCTTCGGCTCTTCCTTCTTCTTGCGGTGGAGTTTGGAGATGACCTTTACCAGCGTGAATACGGCCAGCGCAATGAGCAGGAAGCTGATTATCGACTGGATAAACGCGCCGTAGTTCAGCGAGATCTCAGCGACTGCGGGAGTTACCACGTTTCCGGCTTCATCGAGGACTTCCTCAACGGCGGGCTGGAGCACCAGCTTTAACTGCGAGAAATCCATCTTTCCTGTGAGAAGTCCCAGAAGCGGCATAAGCAGGTCGCCTACCAGTGAATTCACGATGGCTGTGAACGCCGAGCCTATGATGAGACCTACCGCCATATCCAGCACGTTTCCGCGGGAAATGAACGCCTTGAACTCCTTAGCCAGCTTGAACTTGTCCTTTTTCTCTGTCGACTTTTCCTCTGCCATGACATTTTACCTCACTTATGTAATTTTAACGCATACCGCGCTTTAAAATCATACCATAAAACGGCGCAAATGTCAAGCGCGCTTGTCGAGGGGTATGTACTCCTTGTTGAGATTGATAGCCTTGTATGCCGGGCGGATTATGCGCTTGCCGTTTATCATCTCTTCCATTCTGTGAGCGCACCAGCCGGCGATCCTTGCGCAGGCGAACAGACCTGTGTACATATCTACCGGTATCTTCAGCATCTTGTAAACCAGTCCGGAATACATATCAACGTTAGCGCATATATTCTTGATATCACCGCGCTCGTCCGCGAATACTCCGGGGGTGAGCCTTTCTATGCTGTCGAGCAGCAGGAATTCCTTTTCGAATTCCGTGCCCTTGGCGAGCTTCATCGCGTTTGCCTTGAGTATCTTCGCCCTCGGGTCGGACAGGGTGTATACCGCGTGTCCCATGCCGTAGATAAGCCCGGAGCGGTCGCCTGCTTCCTTGCGGAGCAGCTTGTGGAGGTAAGCCTTTACCTCGTCGTCATCGTCCCAGTGATTGATGTCCGCCTTGCAGTGCTCCAGCATCTCCATTACCTTGATGTTGGCGCCGCCGTGGCGGGGACCCTTAAGGGAGCCTATCGCTGCGGCATACGCGGAGTACGCGTCCGTGCCGGAGGAAGAAACGGTGCGGCAGGTGAACGTAGAGTTGTTACCGCCGCCGTGCTCAGCGTGGAGCATTAAGCACAGGTCGAGCAGGCGCGCTTCCTCGTGGGTGTAGGAGCGGTCGTCACGCAGGGTGGAGAGAATGCTCTCCGCGAGGCTCTCGTCCTTGTTTATCTGGTGCATTACCATGGAATCGTTGTGATAGAAGCGGCGCATCGCCTGATAGGAAGTTACCATTATCGCAGGCAGTCTGGAGATAATGGAGATGGCTTTCAGCATCTCGCTTTCAACGGACTTGTCCTCCGGCGCGGAATCATAGCTGTACAGCGCAAGGACAGCCTGCGCCATCTTGTTCATGATGTTCGGGGAGGGGTTCCTGATTATAACGTCCTCGCTGAAATACATGGGCAGGTCGCGGTACTCCGCGATGAGCTTCGAGAACGTGGTGAGCTGGTTTTTATCCGGGAGCATACCGAACAGCAGGAGGTACGCTACCTCCTCGTAGCCGTAGCGATCGTCCGCGAGAACGTCCTCAACGATGTCCCTGATGTTGTAGCCGCGGTAGATGAGCTCGCCCTCGATGGGCTGCTTGTCGCACTCGCTGATGACGTAGCCGTGTACGCAGCATACGTTCGTGATACCAGCCACAACGCCGGAGCCGTCAGAGTTGCGCAGACCGCGCTTTACGCCGAACTTTCCCGGTAAACTCTGGTCGATGGCAGTGGTGCTCAGGAAGTCAGAGCACATCTGCTTGAAAGTCGGTGAGTTCTTTAGCTGTTCCATTCTTTTCATGATAAAAACCGCCTCCGCAATTATTTTTATATTTCTGAGTATTTTGTATCCCTGTCCCATCAGGCGGTAGATCTCTCTGCCAAGAAATATATAATTTATTCTACCATATTCCCGGGCAAATGTCAAGCATTATTCGCTAAAATCTGAATACTAAACCGAAGAAAATTGCAAAAATCTCATTTGTGAACGATCCAAGACGAAAGGAGCGCCGTAACTTGAAAAAAACTGTTTGTGCGCTTGCGCTCGTGGTGTTCCTGCTGGCGGTGCTCTGCGGGGGTTCCGGGAAGGGGGCTCCTGCGCCGCCGGAGCGCGTGACTCTGCTGATAGAGGGGGAAAACAGGATAATTTCGATGAGCTACGCGGATTACCTGACAGGCTGCATTTTTGCCGCCGCTGAACCTTCATACAAGGACGAAACGCTTCTCGCGGCGGGGATAGCCTGCGGCGGGAGGGCTCTGCGATATATGCAGGAATACGGCGGCGGAGCGTTCGGCGCGGACCTCTCAGACAGCTCCCCGCTGTGCCCGGACTGGCTCTCGGCTGAGCAGGCAAAGGCGCTGTACGGCGATGACTACTCGGATAATCTCGCGCGGGTGGAATCGGCGGCGGAGCAGGCGGCTTCGCTCTGCCCGATGTTTGACGGAGCCCCGGCGGACGCGCGGCTGTGCGCTCTCTCCTGCGGGGCAACGGACGACGGCGGGCTGTCGTACCTCCCGTCCCGGGAGCTCGGCTGCGACCTTGAGAGCCCCCGCCAGCACAGCCGGAGCGTCCTTACCGGCGATTACGTCCGGGAGGCTCTGCGGGGGCTCACCGGGAGCGTTGTGCTCCCGCCGGACATGGGGGATTGGTTCTCGGAGGCGGCTTACACGGAGCACGGGGCGCTGATCTCCGTGCGGTTCGGCGGGAGCTTCCTCACCGGGCGGGAGCTCTGCCGCGCGCTGGAGCTCCGCAGCGTCTGCGTGGAGATATCCCAGTCGGACGGCGTGTTCACGTTCGATGTCAGCGGAAAGGGCGAAAACTGCGGAATGAGCGTCTATGCCGCCGAGCGCCTCGCCCGGGGAGGAA
>CALBGD010000008.1 GCA_937893735.1 uncultured Clostridia bacterium
GACGCTGACAGCGGGTACATTTCGATAAACGGCGAGAAAATAGAGAATATGAAGGAAAAGGCGCTCACAGACTACCGCCGCAGGCACCTCGGGTACATATTCCAGATGTACAACCTCATACCAAACCTCAACATCAAGGAGAATGTCGAGACCGGCGCTTACCTCAGCGACCACCCGCTTGACGTTGACGATATCCTGAAAACTCTGGGACTGTACGAGCACCGCCACAAGCTGCCGTCGCAGCTTTCGGGAGGTCAGCAGCAGAGGTGCTCCATCGGGCGCGCCATCGTCAAGAATCCCGACATACTGCTGTGCGACGAGCCTACCGGCGCGCTGGACTACAACACCTCCAAGGAGATACTGAAGCTCATTGAAACGGTCAACCAGAAATACAACACCACCATCATCATGGTAACGCACAACGAGGCGATAAAGGACATGGCCGACAAGGTAGTGAAGCTCCGCGACGGCATGATAAGAAAAGTCGTAACGAACGAGCACAAGCTCACAGCTGACGAGCTCGACTGGTAATGGAGGGTGACGATGAGAAATCCGCTTAACAGACGTCTCCCACGGGAGCTCGCCAAGGACTGGGCAAAATACGCGGCGATATTTATTATGATGGTGCTGCTGATTTCGATATGCTCCGGCATGAGGGTATCCAATGAGAGCCTGAAACAGGCATATTACGACAGCTTTGAAAAGTACACTCTTGAGGACGGCCACATCACGCTTGACAAGCCCATGCCCGATGAAATGCGCTCCGTTTTTGAGGAAAAGGGCGAAATGAAGCTGTACGACAACTTCTATTTTGACGAGGAATCCTCTGCGGACGGCGCAGTGGTGCGCGTTTTCAGTCAGGAGGACGCGATAAACACGCCCTGCCTGCTCAGTGGTGAATTACCGGTCTCTGATAACGAGATAGCCATAGACCGCGTATTCGCGAAGAACAACGATATCAGCGTAGGCGATAAAATAACAATTAAAGGCAGAGAACTTGACGTCACAGGATTTATCGCGCTGCCTGATTACAGTACGCTGTTCCAGAGCAATACGGATTCCATGTTTGATTCCGTGCATTTTTCCGTTGCGGTGATGACCCGCGCGGGATTCGATTCCATGGGCAGCAAAAATATAGAGTACAACTACGCTTGGCTGTATAATACCGCTCCCGCTGATGATATTGAAGCGGCGGAGCGCTCCGACAAGTTCCTTGACTTGGTAAAGGACGAGCTGACCGACTACGATGAGGCGATAGTCAGGGCTCAGGTGGACGAGCTCACCGACCGTCTTGAAAAAGCCGGCGAGGAGTACGGCGAGATTTACAAGAAGAATTTCGAGGACAAGATATCCGAGGTCACAGAAAATGCGGAAAAGGGCGGCGAGGAATACGCGCAGCTCTATCAGAGCGCCATTGAGGAAAAGCTGACCGAGGTTTCCGAAAACGCGCAGGCAGGCGCGGCTGAGTACGCGCAGATACTCATGAGCACCGGGGCCGAGCCGTCAAAGGAGGACCTCTCCGTTGACGTTGACGACTACACTTTCTCGCTGATAAAGAGCACGGTAAACGCAATGCTTTCCGGCGGGGAGGCTGAAATGCCGTCCCAGCAGGAGCTTGTCAGCCACTATCTCGACCAGGTGAAAAAGCCCGAAAGATCCCAGCTTTCTATTGACGTGGACGATTTCACGTTCAGCATAATAGAGCGCTCGGTTGACGCGGCGATACGCGGCGAGGAGTACTCCGGACCCACCGAGGAGGAATTCAGGGACGCCTACCTTGATTCCGTGGAAAAGCCGCGCCGCGGGGAGCTCTCCGTGCAGCTTGACGACTTCCTCTTCGGAATAGTCGAGGACGCGGCTGACGCGGAGCTAAACGGCAGGGACTTTGAAATGCCCGCCGACGAGGAATTCGAGGACGAGATAGACAAGACCGATATAATCGCGGTGGATAACTACATTCCGCGCTATCTGAATCAGGCTGTTACATTCTCGATAGACGATATCGGCGGCGATGAAGCGGGCACGATGGTCATGTGCTATATGATGATCGCGCTTATCGCGTTCATATTCGCCGTCACCATCTCCAACACCATTACCACGGAGGCGGGGGTTATCGGCACGCTGCGCGCTTCCGGCTACACAAAGGGCGAGCTGATACGCCATTATATGGTTCTTCCGATAATAGTTACGCTGATAGCGGCTGTGGTGGGCAATGTCCTCGGATACACCGTTATGAAGGACTACTGCGTCAGCCTTTACCGCGGCAGCTATTCCCTCACTGATTATCAGACGGTATGGGACGCTTCGGCTTTCGTTCTCTCGACAGTCGTGCCGATAGTGCTCATGCTGATAATAAATCTGCTGGTGCTGACCTCCCGTCTGAAGCTCAGCCCGCTGAAATTCCTGCGGCACGACCTCCGCAAGAACTGCAACAAAAAGGCGATGCGGCTGAATACAAAGATACCTTTCCGCACCAGATTCAGCCTGAGGATATTCTTCACCAACCTGCCGGGGTACATCGTAATGATAATCGGAATCCTGTTCGGCTCCGTGCTGATAGCTTTCGGCGATATGATGCCGAGAATGCTGAACGAGTATCAGGATATCGTGGTCAGGGACATGATAAGCGAGTACCAGTATGTTCTCTACGACTGCGAAGAGGCGGCGGAGGTAACAGATCCTGACGCAGAGAAATTCGCGATGGCGTCCTATGACTACACGAAGCCGGGATTCCTTACCGACAGCATCACGGTTTACGGCGCAGTAAGGGACAGCAGGTACATACCCGCTGAAATACCCGAGGGAAAGGTGCTTGTATCCACTGGCGTCAGCGTGAAGTTTGGTCTGAACGAGGGCGATACCATAACGCTGGACGAAAAGTACAAGCGCGATACCTCCTATACGCTGGAGATAGCGGGAGTCTACGACTATGATTCCTCACTTGCGGTATTCATGAACATTGATGATTTCAACCGCACGTTCGGCAAGGACGATGGGTATTTCACCGGATATTTCTCCAACAGCGAGCTGACGGAGCTCCCCGATGACGACGTTGCAGCGGTGATGACGGCAAGCGACTACACGAAGCTTTCCACTCAGCTTATGGTATCCATGGGCGGAATGATGAACCTGATAAAGTGGTTCGGGGCGCTGTTCTTCATCATCGTTGTGTATGTCCTGTGCAAGCAGGTCATAGAGCGGAATTTCCAGTCCATTGCAATGACGAAGATACTTGGATTCCGAAACGGCGAGATCGCGGCGCTGTACATTGCCTCCACGACTATCGCGGTAATTCTGGGGCTCCTCATTTCGATACCGTTTATTGATATCGCAATGAAGGCGATAGTCGGCGGTTATCTCTATACCATGATGACCGGATATCTTCCGCTTTCCATCAGCCCGATGACATATGTTGTAATGTTCTGCACCGGACTTGGGTGCTACATTGTGGTGGCACTTCTCCAGATGCGCAAGGTCGCAAGAGTTTCAAAGAGCGAAGCGCTCAAGAACGCTGAATAACGAGAGCGTCAGAATAGATGATATGGACGTACGTTTCCGTGCGTCCATATTGTTATAGTGCAAAATGCTGCGCCAAACTAACGCCTGCAGTTATACAATAAAAAATATAATTCATATCAAGGGAGAAAAATCCAGATGGGGACGCTGGATTCAATACAATTTGGTGCATACAAGCGCATTTTTCTTTTTGTCCTGTTTTGTCCTCTTCACTTTTTCAAAAAAATATGATATAATACACACAATGAAACCGACGGAGGTGGATCGATGCCTGATGAAGGACGTGTGCTCCTGCGCAATGAAACAGAACAGTACATAATAAAAGAATGCTTTTCAAAGCAGTACAGCTCCGTTGATGGTGGGCGTGAAGCAAGATTCAGGCTTGCACAGAGCAGTATAGCGGGTCTGCTTGCACATACTTCCGATCCTGTGAGGAATGCTGAGCTTGCAGGCACATTAAATTCTCTGCGTGCTTTTTCCGAAGAATT
>CALBGD010000009.1 GCA_937893735.1 uncultured Clostridia bacterium
TCGGCACCGGGAGCATAACCGGAGTTTCTACGGCGCTGACCATAGGCGGAGCGGGTGCGGTGTTCTGGATGTGGCTCTCGGCTCTGCTGGGAATGATGACCGGATTTGCGGAGAACACACTCGGCGCGTATTACCGCCGAATTTCCCGGGAGGGCTGGCGCGGCGGCGCGATGTACTATATCCGCGGCGGTCTGGAGAAAACCCGCTGTTCGTTTCTTTCAAGGCCGCTTGCGGCGGTCTACGCGGGGGCGTGCGTGCTCTCAGCGTTCGGAATGGGCAGCCTTGTGCAGATGAACTCGGCGGCTTCGGCGCTGAGATCCGGGTTCGGTGTGCCGGAGGCAGTCACAGGAATAGTGCTTGCGGGAGTGGCCTCCGCTGTGATTTTTGGCGGGGTAAAGCGGCTGGGGAGCTTTACGTCAAAGGTGGTTCCGGTGATGTCCGGGCTTTACATCGCGGGAGCCGTGCTTATCCTCGCGGCGAACGTCCGGCGCCTGCCGGAGCTTTTCAGCGTGATAATGCGCGGAGCGTTCTCACCGGAGGCCGCCGCCGGAGGGGTCAGCGGATACCTCGTGAAGCAGGCTGTTTCCATGGGCGTGCGGCGGGGAGTTTTCTCGAACGAAGCCGGGCTTGGCTCCTCTGTGGCGGCGCACGCCGGAGCGGATATCCCGGAGCCGTGCGTGCACGGAATGTGGAGTATGCTGGAGGTGGGATTCAATACCCTTGTGATGTGCTCCATGACCGCGCTGATGCTGCTTTCAAGTCCCTGCCGGGCGGCGGATATGCAGGAGGCTTTCAATAACGTCAGCTTACAGCCGCAGTATTTCCGGCTGACCGAGGAAAGCGGGCTTATCTGCGGCGGGGCTGAGCTGCTGACCTCCGGAAACGGGGAGCTCCGCAGCTTCCGCACGGCTTACGGACAGAGCTTCACAGCTCGGGTAGGAACCGGCGGCGTGACCTGCTCCAACGTGATGAAGCTCACCGGGATACAGGCGGTCGATGATTCCGGAGCGGCGCTTTGCGACAGTCGCGGCAATCCGCTGATATGCGGCGTTATGCTCGAGGAAGTCACCGGGACGGAGCTTGTGACGCTCGCATTCGGCACGGTGTTCGGAGGGGCGGCGGGGAAAGTTCTGTCGGCGGCGATGGCGCTTTTCGCGTTCTCCACCATCACCGGGCGGAGCATTTTCGGGGCTCAGGCGGCGGTGTACCTTTTCGGGAGCCGCGCGGCTGTGCCATTCAGGGTGATGTTCATTCTGTGCACCGTTCTGGGGGCGTTCGTGGATATCTCGGCGGCGTGGGGGCTTGCGGATATGTTCAACGGAATAATGGCGGCGGTGAATCTCCCGGTGCTGCTGGCGCTTTCCGGAACGGTCATGCGGCTCACGCGGAACTACTGCGCCCGGAATTTCCGGCACCGCGATGTAAAGCCGGAGCTCTCCGCCTATCCGGACATACAGCAGAGGCAGGAGCGCAGCCTCAAAAAAATGAAAAATATTCCATGAGAATATACCGTGCAGTAACGAGCATAATAATTCTGCGGCAGAGAGAAATCAACGCCGCAGTTATCATTTGTAATGTCTGAAAGGAAGAATAAAAATGGGAACTGAATTTGCAAACAAGCACATCGGCTGTACTATCAAGAACTGTGAGCACCACTGCTGCTGCGAGGACTATTGCTCCCTCGACAAGATCGAAGTCGGCACACACGAGGCTGATCCCACTGTATGTCAGTGCACAGACTGCCTCTCTTTCAAGATGAAGCAGGGCTGAAATGCCTGACGAACGGATATTCAGGGACGAAGAATCCCTGACGCCGGACGCACTTGCCGCTGACAGACGCGGCGAAACAAAATTACCTCTTTATGTCTTTGCATTGACCTCCTCAATAAACCGCTTCTACGGCAGTATGCTGTGAAGCTTGTACCGCGGCTGTCGGGAGCCGCGGTACAGAAGAGCGCCGCATTTCTCAGGAAATGCGGCGCTTTTTCGGTTATTCAGATGTCTTGCGCTTTTCGCCGAGGGGGTAAACTGCGTTTCCGTCCTCGTCGTAAACGGGGTTGAACTCTCCGGTGATGTACGCCGAGATGATGTTGCAGGCGATATGACGGCTGAACTCGCTGTTCTCCATACATACGCCGAATGCAATCTCGGGGTTGTCAGCGGGGTAGAAGCCCACTATCGTGGAGTTGAACTTCGTCATCGCGATGACCTCCGGGGTTCCGGTCTTGGTGCAGACGTTCTCCTTGCCTATGCCCTTGAAGTCGTAGATGTTGTACCAGCCGCCCTCCATCAGGAAGTTCGCATTTTCGCTTACTTTGCGCATACCCTCCTTGACCTCGTTGAAGATATCCTCCATGCCTTCGGAGAAATCCTCGACCACCTCGGGCTTTGTCTCCTTGATGAGCTTGGTGTAGTCGTAGTTGTAAATTGCCTTTACAACGTGCGGGCGGTAGCGTACGCCCTTGTTCGCGATAGTCATTGCCTGCGTTGCGAGATGGAGCGGCGTGAGCAGTGTTTCCGACTGACCGATTCCTGCCTGAATGGTATCGCTGGCGTTCCATTCAAGCCCGAGCCTGTCGAACAGCTCCGGCGAGGTCATTCTGCCGGTAGACATGGGTATCTCAAAGCCGAGGTCGGTCCCCACGCCGAATTTTGCCGCCCAGTTTGCGAGGGCTTCTATCCCCATGCGGCGCGCGGTCTCATAGAAGAACACGTTGCAGGAGTGCTTCAGACCATACTGCACCGTTATTGCTCCGTGGAATCCTGTGCACTTCGGCGTAAAGCTCGGCGCATAGTAAGTGTACACCTGATTGCAGGTGATGGTAGAAGTCGGGGTGATGACTCCCTCGGCAAGTCCGGCGGTGGCGGTTATCGTCTTGAACGTGGAGCCCGGGCGGTAATCGCGCGGTTCAGCAGCGGGGAGTTCTTGGCGTTGAGCACCTTTCCGTAGTTCTCAACGAGGTCGTTTATGTCGTAGCTCGGGAGCGTCACCATTGCAAGAACGGAACCGTCCTTGACGTCAAGCACGACCGCAGAGCCCACCTCTGTCTCGGTGCCGCGGTGCTTCTCGTCCATTGCCGTGGTGTAGTAGGGCGAGTGCAGGAAGTCCATGTGGTACTGCACTATCTGCTCCACCATGTTCTGGAACTTGGAGTCTATCGTCAGCATTACGGAGTTTCCCGCCTGCGGCTCCTGGATTATCTCATCGGAAATCTTCACGCCGTCGGAGTTACGGGTAATTTCGCGGGTGCCCCGCTCGCCCCGTAGCACGTCCTCAAAGGCAAGCTCTATACCGGAGGTGCCGATTATATCGTCCACCTTGTAGCCGGCGCTTTTCAGCTCGGCGTACTTCTCAGCGGAGATAGCGCCCACTGTACCGCGTATATGCGGAGCGGTGGTGCCGTCAAGGTAGACGCGGTTCCAGCCCTCGGATATCTCCATTCCGGGCATGAGGTTGGAAAGCTCCTTGAGCTCAAGCACAGTATCGCTGGAAATTCCGGAGGCAACAACATATTTGTTCTGGTAGTTGAAGCCCTTGAGTTCCATTTCATAGCGCACTCCGGCGATATAGCGGCGCATGGGCTCCTCATACTTGTCGGAGATCTTGTAGTTTTCGTACAGGGCGTTCATGCAGTTGTCCACAGTCGCGTACACGCCGAGGTTCATTCGGGATTTCAGCGAATCCACCGCGTTTTCCCGGTCCTTTTCGAACTGGTAGGGCTGGGTCTTTGTGATGGGCAGGGATTCGTTCCATTCCTCGCCCTTTTCCAGCAGGACGGTCAGGATACGGTAAATGATCTCGTTTTCCGTGCCGGCTTCAAGTGAGGATTTCTGGAGGGCAACGCTGCAATCCAGCTCGTTCGTGTTCAGGATTTTTCCGGTGCTGTCGGCTATTTTGCCGCGCGCGGCCTCGATATCCTGCGTTACTGTATGTGTGCTTTTAGTCATGGCGAGGTACTTCCCGCCGTCCGCTATCTGTATTTCAAGCAGCTTCAAACCGCACAGGAATGCGGCGATTATGACTATCGCAGCAAGAACTGCGGAGCGTACTACATTAGAAAACTTTGACATTGTACCACCAATCTGATTTGCCAGGTCACTTTTCGCCTTTTGTGATTTCCTCTTCCGCGGCGCTGTCGGCTGCGGCCTCTTCAAGACGGCGCTCCTCCTTGGGCCGGAACTTTCCGGAGATGTGCCGCACAAGGAAATATATCGGTATCGAGAACACTATCGCCCATGAATATGCGGGTAGAAGCGTCCTCACAAATGATATGCCGGAGCTTTCGCGCTCCCACACCCAGTGGAGCATAAGAAAATCCATGCTGCACATGAATATGACAGTTACGGCGTTCATTGCGGCGTGGCTTAGCCAGTTAGAGCGCAGGATAAACTGTCCGAGAAGCGATATCAGCGGGCAGCATATCAGCAGAAGCAGCGAGGAGAATCCGGGAAGCGTTCCGCTTGCAACATCAAGCATGAACCCGCAGAATACTCCGAAAACGCCGGCGGCGAGCTCCCCCTCGAACATTGCAACGGAGGTCGCCAGCGGGATTATCAGCAGAGGACACCACCCGCGTATCAGCGGCGCGACCTCCCACAGATAAAAGACGAGCAGCACTGCCGAATAGCAGAACCACCGCATAAAGCACCGGAACATCGCCCGGCGGCTCCGCTGCTTTCTTGATATCCTTTTAACCATTTTGTTCCTCATATTCGGGGAAACCCTGAAGCCGCCCCTCTAGGTTCACCTTTTGATAAACGGCACAGCAAATGCCGTACCGTTATCAGTATTCTATGTCGTCAAATGAAAGCCCCTTGCCGTCGAAATCCGTCACGGCGTATACGGAGGTTATATTGAAGCTGTCCTCGGCGGGCTCAATAATGGCGTGCTTTGAAAGCCCATTCGGGTCGTTGTAGACCTCTTTTACGGTGCCGACTATTATTCCCTCCGGAAAAAGACCGCTCTGACCGGAGGTCACGATAACGTCTCCCGGCTCGATATCCGCGTCTTTCAGGATATTGCTCATAAGGCACAGCTTGTCTCCGGCGGTGTTGATGTCGTTTTCAAGCACGCCGGTGGTCTTGGTGCGCATGGTGTAAACTCCGACGTTCACCTGCGGGGAGAGTATCGTCGACACCCGGGCGTAATTCGGGGCTATCTCGGTGACTCTGCCGATAAGGCCTACTGAGGTTATCACAGGGTCGTTAAGCGATATTCCGGAGCTGCTGCCCTGATTTATCGTGAATCCGCCGTAGATGTCGTTTGCGTTTCTGGCGATAATGCTGCACGGCTCGGAGAACTTGAAATCCTTGTGCTTCTGGCTGAGCCCCAGCATTTCCCGGAGCTGCTCGTTTTCCTTCTGGAGCTCCTCGTAGTCTGCGGAGCGCTCGTACATCTCAGTGACAAGCTCGCGCAGCTCGTCGTTCTGGGATTTGTAGGTATCGGCGTTTACCAGCTTGTCGATGAATCCGTTCACGCCGTTGGAGATGGCATTCGCCGCCGTAACGAACGGATAGGTCACGGTGTTTATCATCTGCTCCGGGAGCGTCTGCGTTCCCGCCGCGACTGCAACGTAAGCCATCAGCCCGAGAAGCAGAGCAGCTATGCAGATAAGTATTTTGAATTTTACGCTGTGAAAAAACTCTTTCATAAATGCTCCGCTTTAAGGATACTGGGAATTACCAAGGTTTTACCTGACCGGTCAGCTCGGAAAGATCCCTGATGCCGTTCTTGTCCATATAGTCGTTCAGACCCTCGATGACCTTTATCGGCGACCACGGGTCGGTGAATATCGCGGTGCCCATCTGGATAGCAGTCGCACCGGCGAGCATCATTTCAACGGCGTCCTCCCATGTGGAGATACCGCCCATGCCGATTATCGGAATTTTTACCGCGTTGTAGCACTGCCATACCATGCGTACTGCAACCGGGAATATCGCAGGTCCGGAAAGTCCGCCCACGTTGTTGTGGAGGATAGGACGATGGTTCCTGATGTCTATTCTCATGCCGAGAAGCGTGTTGATGAGGGAAATGCTGTCCGCGCCCTCCGCTTCGACCGCCTTTGCTATTTCGGTGATGTTGGTTACGTTCGGGGTGAGCTTAACTATCAGCGGCTTGCTGGTCGCGGCTCTGACAGCCTTTGTGACGGAGGCTGCGCCCTCGCAGGTGACGCCCCATGTCGCGCCGCCCGCCTTTACGTTCGGGCAGGAGATGTTCAGCTCTATCATGTCAACGTTGGTGCAGTCGAGAGCCTCTGCGGCGGCGATGTAGTCGTCGATGACCGCGCCGGCTACGTTCGCGATGATAACGTTGCCCTCTTCCTTGAGGGTGGGGAGGTAGTACTCGATGAAGCCGTGAACGCCGATATTCTGGAGTCCCACGGAGTTAAGTATACCGGACGGAGTTTCCGCAATTCTTGGCGGAACGTTTCCCATTTTCGGCTCGATGGTCATTCCCTTGCAGGAAACGCCGCCGAGACGGGACAGGGGATAAAGGTCGGTGAAGCACTCACCGTTGCCGTAGGTGCCGGAAGCCGCGATAACGGGGTTCGGGAACTCCACGCCGGCGATTTTTACGCTCAGATCAGCCATTGAACTTTACCTCCTTTGCGTCGAATACGGGGCCGTCCTTGCAGACCCTTGCATAGTGTTCCTGACCGTTCCTTACAGTCAGGCAGGAGCATACAACGCACGCGCCCACGCCGCAGCCCATTCTCTGTTCCATGGATACCTTGCAGGGAACGTTGTACTCAGCACAGACCTTAGCCACAGCGTTCAGCATGGGCATAGGGCCGCACGCGCACACGAGGTCGGCACCGACGTTCTTCAGCGTGCTCTCGAGGGGAGTGGCGACCGTGCCGTTGTATCCAACTGAGCCGTCGTCCGTGCAGATGGCGGTGCTTGCGCCGTACTTCTCGAATTCATCGGCGAGGATTATCCTGCTGTAATCGCGGAAACCGAGGATAGCGGTGCTCCTGCTGCCGAGCTTCTTGGCGAGACCCAGCATAGGGGGAACTCCGATTCCGCCGCCGACCAGCACGACTCTTCTTGCGCTGTCCGGAACGGAGAAGCCGTTGCCGAGCGGCCCCAGCATGTCCAGATTATCGCCGGGGTTCAGGCGGGAGATAGCTTCCGTGCCCTTGCCGCGGACTTCGAATACAAAGCGGATAGTGCCCTTTGAGCGGCTGAATTCGCATATGGATATGGGGCGTCTGAGGGTGAAGCCCGGCGCGGATATGTTGGCAAACTGTCCGGTGTGGGCTGCCTTTGCAGCCTCCGGAGCGTATATCGTGATAGAGAATGTATCCCTGGAGATCGTCTTTTTCTCCACGATGGGATACTTGTCGCAGTAGTAGCTCATGTCAGTTCCTTTCGGTATCGTTGATTTTGTCGTCCCCGGCGGGAGCGGGGCTTTCCTGCTCTGCGGGCTTTGCGACTGCCTTTACGCGGACGGCGCCTGAATCAGGCGCTGTGGCCTGCTCCGGAGTGGTGACCTTTATCATCAGGTGCCGGAAAACGCATATCAGCAGCGCGATGATAACAAGGTCGAGCACGAGCTGTATTGTGAACCAGCTCTCCTCCGACAGAAGCATTTTGTTGTGGGTTATCATCATCAGTTCATTGATGAACATAAGCGCGGGTATCTTGCAGAGCGAAACGCACAGCGCGTACATATCGTAGACCTTCTGGGCATTGCGCTTTGTGATGTTCAGTCCGCTCAGCTTATGGCTGGTGAGCACCAGTATCACATAAACCGCAAAGACTGCCAGCACAGCCGCCGGGAATATCAGGGTCAGCCAGTGCTTCCACGGCAGGGAGGGGTCCGTTTCTGTGAATTTCGCCAGATTTTCCTCGCCGATGTAGGAGGTCAGCGTGTCGCTGTACACCGTCATGAACATATATTCCACGGAGCATATGAACACCGCCAGCCCCAGCGAGAAAATATCTGAAACTATGCGCGCCACCTTGTATGAGTGCTTGACTGGGTATTTGCCGATTTTCATTTATTGTCCTTTCGGGAATCAGTAGATGTTCTCGTCCTCGCTGAGTACGTCCTCGAGCTTGTCGATGTTTTCGAGTACCTTTCCGGTGCCGTCTGCAACGCAGTCGAGGGGTCTCTCGGCGATCTTTACGGGCATACCGGTCTCCTCGTGGATAAGCTGGTCGAGACCTCTGAGGAGGGCTCCGCCGCCTGCAAGCATGATCCCTGATTCGATGATATCCGCCGCAAGCTCAGGGGGAGTTTTCTCGAGAGTGGTCTTGATCGCGTCGATAACGTGGGAGAGCGGCTCTGAAATGGCCTCGCGTATCTCCTCGCTGGTTACGGTGATGTTTTCCGGCAGACCGTTGAGGAGGTTTCTTCCCTTGATGTCCATTACCGGCTCTGTGTCGCTGGTCTTGAACGCGGAGCCTATGCCCATCTTGATGTTCTCGGCGGTGCGTTCGCCTATAAGCAGGTTGTACTTCTTCTTGATGTAGTTGATTATCGCGGAGTCGAACTCGTCGCCTGCGACCCTTACGGAGCGCGCAGTAACGATGCCGCCGAGGGAGATTATAGCCACCTCGCTGGTGCCGCCGCCGATATCTACTATCATGCTGCCGACAGGCTCAGCAACGGGCAGACCCGCGCCGATAGCCGCAGCCATGGGCTCCTCAATGATGGAAACGCGCTTTGCGCCGGCGTTCTGCGCGGCTTCCTTTACGGCGCGGCGCTCGACCTCGGTAACTCCGGAGGGAATGCAGATGATGACCCTTGCCTTTCCTCTGCCCCTGAGCGCCTTCTTGATGAACTGCTCCAGCATACTGGAGGTCATGTCGAAGTCGGCGATAACGCCGTCCTTCAGCGGGCGGACTGCAACGATGGAGCCCGGAGTACGTCCAATGACGTCCTTTGCCTCCTGACCGACGTAGCGCACGCACTGGAGCTTCTTGTCCACTGCAACTACGGACGGCTCGCGGATAATGATTCCCTTTCCGCGCATATATACAAGCGTGTTCGCTGTTCCTAAATCAATACCGATGTCCTTGGTAAGTCCAAACATTCTGTTTCCTCCGTGTTCATTCTTTTGTGAAATATTACAAGTATTCTGTATTTCCAGATACCCTTATACATAATAGTACAATTATAATTATACCATTATTGTGCGCCGTGTGCAATATATTATTATCCTAAAATTTCAGAATTTCCGCGCTTTTTTTTGGCTATTTTTCGTCAAGGTTCACCGCGTTTTTTCCGAAGCTGTTTCTTTGGGGTGAAAATGGTCTTTATTTTTAAAAAACGCTTGCAATACTTCCTGAATTAAGCTATAATATTATATGGCAGGAATAGTATGCACAAAACTGGTTTGGAAATAAAAAATCGACAATACGACGCCCTTGGGGCATGAAAATAAACTCAGGAGGACTTCTGCAATGCTCAACGAAAAGGTAACAGTAACGATTTGCGGAAAAACGTACAATCTCCGCACGAATGATACGGAAGCGATAATGCGCCACGCCGCCGAGGCGGACCGGAGGATAAGCGAATACTGCAAGCTCATGCCGAACAACCCAGACGTCAAGGAGGACGCCTGCGTGCTATCCGTGCTAGACATGATGGACGAGCTCGGTACCACCACCGCACAGCGGGACGGCCTCTCGAAGAAAGTTGCTGCGCTTACCTCCACGGCGGAAAAGGCTGCTGCGGCGCTCGACGAGAACAAGCGCCTTTCTGCGGAGAATGTCGCGCTGATGAAAGAAAGCGAGGAGTTCGAGGCGCTGAAAAAGTGCTTCTCCGAGCTGGAGGGGAAGAACGCACAGCTTGCCCAGACCCTAAGCGAGGCGAACAGCCGCGCCGCCGACAACGCTGACGCCAAGGCTTCTCTCGACAAGGCAGAGGTAAGGATAAAGTCGCTGGAGGACAAGAACTCCCAGCTTGCGGACACGCTGAAATCCGCGGGCGAAAAGGGCGCGGAGCTCCAGAAGAACATAGACGAGCTTACAAAGCAGAACGCCGATCTCAAAAAGCAGACGGAGGCTCTTGCACAGCTCACCGAGGAAAATAAGCAGCTCACCGCGAAGCTCGAAAAGGCGGCTAACACCGAGGAAGCCCTCCGCCGCTGCGAGGAGCGCGCGAACACGCTCGAAAAGGACCGCGAGAAGCTGAAGGCCTCCGCAGCCGAGCTCGATGTCGTGAAGAAGGAACTGGCTTCCCAGAAGAACAGAACTTCCGACCTTGAAAAGAAGCTCTCCGCCGCTGAAAAGACCGCCGCAGAGCTTGCAGAAGCGAAGCAGTCCCTTGCCGCAGAAAAGGGCAGGAACTCCGACCTTGAAAAGAAGCTCTCCGCCGCTGAAAAGACCGCCGCAGAGCTTGCAG
>CALBGD010000010.1 GCA_937893735.1 uncultured Clostridia bacterium
GTCGTTGTTGTAGGTGTAGACGTAGGTTCCGTTGATGTAGTTCAGCTCGCTCGCCTCGAAATTGAACTTGGACGGTATCTTCATTATCTCGCTGTCAAAGCTCAGCATATCGCTGCCGAGCTTCACTATGCGGGAGCCACCGTCGCCGCTGCCGAATGCCAGCCAGCCGGTGCCGTTGTCGTCAATGCATACTCCCGGGTCAAAGGGGGAAGAACAGCCGTTCAGTCCCGGCGTGTTTCCGTCAACGAGTGAGGTTCCCAGCGGGTCGGACCACGGTCCTGTCGGGGAGGTCGCGGTGACGACCCCGGTGCCCCAGCCGCTGTTTGAGAAATACAGGTAGAAATGCGTCAGGCCGTCCTCCTCGACCCGGGAGGTTATGGACGGAGCCCACGAAGCCAGAGCCCACGGACATATCTCCCCGATATCTATCGTGCCGTGGTAGGTGCAGTTCACCATATCGTCCGTGGATATCATCACGATGGACTTTATGTGCTCATAGGTGTTCTTTCCCTCTGCGCCGACAGCCTCGTACTGCTGGTGGTCGTTGGTGCCGTAAATGTACAGTCTGCCCTCGTGCTCGACTGCGGTGGGGTCAGCGCAGAAGATATTCGACAGAAGCGGGTTGGATTCCGCGGCGCTCTTGGAGTAGGTATCCGGAAGAGATGTCACGGTGATATCCCCGGAAACGGACTGCACGGTCTTTCCGCCGAGGGAAAACTCCGGCTCGGCAGGTGTCTGGCTTTCGGAAGTATTAGCACTGCATGAGCACAGCATAGCCGTCATGATAACAGTAAGCAGGGATTTGATATTATTCATGTTCGCTCCTTTTCAGAATGCCTTTTGATAAAGGGAACCTATAAAAATCGTTGTGAAAAGCAAAAACTGGCAGGGTGCGCCAGCTTCTGGGAAAGCCGACGAAGTAAGGCTGTATGCCCTGTGAGGAGTGTTGACGGCGAAGATGGTGTGCACTGCATATTTTTGCTCACATAAGTTTTTTATAGGTGACCTGAATCTATTATACACCCGGAAAGGCTGTAACTCAATGCACGTCAGCGACAACATATAGCACAAATTTGCCATGAATTCCCGAAAGAAATGGCTGCTTTTGCAGCATAATATACGAAAAAATCCCGCAAAGCGTTGACATTGCCCGCGGAATGTGCTATGCTGTTAACATGGTGCGCAGCTCACCTGAATCAAACAAAAAGGAAACATAAAAATGACAAACACGAAAAAGCTCAGGAACTGCCTGCTCCTGCTGCTGACGGCAATAATCTGGGGCATGGCGTTCGTTTCACAGCAGGCGGGAATGGACTTCATGGGGCCGCTGACATTCACAGGCTCGCGCAATATTATAGGAAGCGTGGTGCTTATCCCTGTTATACTCATTATCCGCGGGAGGGTGCCCAAGGCGGAGCGGACTCCCCTGCCGGTAAAGACGACCATCATCGGCGGCGTGTGCTGCGGACTGGCGCTGACGGCGGCTTCGCTGTTCCAGCAGTACGGTCTGACTATGACCACCGTCGGCAAGGGCGGATTCATCACAACGCTGTACATAATCATCACGCCGATACTCGGACTGCTGTTCCACCGAAAAGCTCCGAAAGCGGTGTGGTTCTGCGCGGTGATCGCGGTTTTCGGAATGTACCTGCTGTGCGTTGGCGAGGAGAGCTTCTCTGTTTCCACGGGAGACCTGCTTGTACTGGCAAGCGCGGCGATATTTGCGGTTCATATTCTGGTCATCGACCACTTCTCTCCGCTCACGGACGGAGTTATACTGTCGTGCATTCAGTTCTTCGTCTGCGGAGTCATCAGTACGATAGGGGCGTTCATATTCGAGCAGCCCTCATGGGAGCAGCTCATCAGCGGAGCCGTTCCGGTTCTGTAC
This sequence comes from uncultured Clostridia bacterium, assembly GCA_937893735.1. GTDB lineage: Bacteria > Bacillota > Clostridia > Oscillospirales > Ruminococcaceae > CAG-115. Next base: position 1,889 of record CALBGD010000010.1, read on the forward strand.
GCGGGCGTGCTTTCCTGCGGCGTTGGATATACGCTCCAGATAGTCGGGCAGAAAGGCGTGGATCCTACTGCGGCGGCTCTTATCCTTTCGCTGGAATCCGTGGTTGCCACGATATCCGGCTACGCTGCCTACCGTATCGGATTCCTCAAGACCGACCAGACGATGACCGCCCGCCAGATAGCCGGCTGCGCCGTGGTATTCACGGCGGTTATCCTCGTTCAGCTCCCATGGGAGCGCATATCCCGGAAGCTCCGGAAAACACAGAAGCAATAATATCACTTGACCGGCTGGCAGCAGCCGGTTTTCTTTTTCGGAAGTTTTTCAGTTTTTTTAGAAAAAGTACTTGACAAACTCGTTTTTCTGTGGTATAATATAACACGTTGAAACGACTGGGTGTGGCGCAGATTGGTAGCGCGCTACCTTGGGGTGGTAGAGGCCGCAGGTTCAAATCCTGTCACTCAGACCAGTTTTATAACAAACAGATTACACAGCTCGGATGAGGGGTGTAATCTCTTTGTTATATAAGAATGTATATTAACGCTGCCGCAGCACTTCGGTGTGGGAACTTTCAGTGCCGCAGCAACGAGAATATTGCTTTGAGTACTTCCACCTATACGCACATTCGCAGAACGCAGTCAGGTGTTACCTGCTCGTTCATCTTATCTTTCCATCAGTTTGGACATCAGCTTATCTTTCCATCAGTTTGGACATCAGCTATCGTTATCAAGCTGAGGGTTTTCC
>CALBGD010000011.1 GCA_937893735.1 uncultured Clostridia bacterium
CAGCCCGCCCAGGTCTTTTCAGCACAGCTCTTGACGATCTCCAGCACCTTTTCCAGCACCTTCGGATCCTCGTGGCGTGCGTCGAACGAGAAGTCGAAGAAATCCGGAACGCAGGTATGTACGCAGGGGTGACATACGACCTCGCCGGTAGTGTAAACCAGATCGGAATATCCCAGCTTGTCTATCTCTTTATGCAGATAGCACAGCGCCTCGGAAGCCGCGAGGAACGCGTCCTTCCGCTTCGGCATGGGGAATGTTCCGGCGTGGGTGGTCTGACCGTAGAATTTCAGGCGGTAGTTGAACATTCCGAGTACGCAGTCAACAACGCCGATGTCGTTGCCGGCGTCCTCGAGGATAGGACCTTGCTCGATGTGGGTCTCGAACATATACATATATTTCTCCGGGGAAATGCGGTACTTTTTGTCGCCCTTGAATCCGGACTTCTCCAGCGCCTCGCCGAAGGTGGACTTGTTGTCCAGAATGCTCTTTGAAGCCATCATATCCTCGAATTTGAACTTGCTGCGGATATCCTCCGGGAGATAATCGTAGCAGATAATGCCGGAGCACATCATTGCGGGCGGGTAAAGGGAGCCCTCCTCGTTTGTCCAGATCATCGCGGTCAGCGGGTGCTTGTGCGGGATATTGTGCTCGGCTACCGTTTCAAGTACCTCCATAGCGCTCATTACGCCGAGGATACCGTCGTAGTTGCCGCCGTTCTTTACGCTGTCCACATGGGAGCCCATAACGATGCGCTTTGCGTCAGGGTCGGAGCCGGGGAGCGTCGCGTACATACAAGCTACGTCGTCCACCTCGATAGTGGCGCCGATTGCTTCCATTCTGCGGCGGAACTCGTTTCTCGCCTGAATCGCTTCCGGCGAAAGGGAATAACGGGTGATTCCACCGTGCCCCGCGTCACCGAATTTGCTGAAAGTTTCGATCTTGTCCTTCATTCTGTCGTAGCTGCAAGTGTACATAAATACGTCTCCTTTGCTTATATATTCTGTCTGATAAAGAAAACGGCGCCCGAAACTCCATGAGCTTCAAGCGCCGTTGCTTTATGTATTGATTATAGCGTGAGAATTGTGCTGTGTCAACCGTTTTCGCAAAAATTCTCGGAAAACGGCTTAATTTGTGCTTCCGGCACATGGAATCATTGTGCCGCGGCACAGCGTTTTAATCCCACAGAGAAGCGTAGATATCCAGAATATCCTGCTTGGTGACTTCCCTGATGGTGTTGGCGGGACTTCCGCTTGCGAGCGCGTCGTCTGCCATCTTGTCCATTGCGGCAAAGAACTTTTCCCGGTCGATTCCGTACTCCGCCAGCGTGGGTATTTCGACAATCCCGCAGAGCTTTTCAAGCGCCGCGAGGAAATCCTGTGCGGCGGCGGTATCGTCCGATTTATCCGAAGCGCCGACAGCCCTTGCGGCGGCGGCGAATTTCTCCGGCGCTCCCTGCGCCGCGAAGCCAAGGCACTTTATATCCAGCATTGCGTTGGAAATTCCGTGCGGAACATGGAACAGCGCGCCGATAGGACGGCTCATTCCGTGGACGATGGTGACGGAGGCGTTGTTTATGCACACTCCCGCTTCATAAGCCGCAATGAGCATCTGCTCCCTTGCCGCCTCGTTTTCCGGCTCGTTATACGCCGTGGGGAGGTTGGCGAATATCCTTTTCAGGGCGGAAAGCGCAAGCGTATCGGTTATCGGGTTCGCACGGCGGGAGGTGTAGCTCTCGATGGCATGGGTGAGCGCGTCCATTCCGGTTGCCGCAGTTACGGACTTCGGCGAGGAAATCGTGTAGGAATAATCCAGCACAGCAAGCTGCGGCAGGAGCTTGTCGCCCTTAAGCAGCATTTTCACGTCCTTTTCCGTATCAGTGATTATCGTGAATTTCGTCGCCTCGGAGCCCGTCCCGGCGGTGGTCGGAATAAGTATCATCGGCGGGAATTCGCCGTCTATCTCACGTCCCATATAGTCCGCGATATTTCCACCCAGCGAGGACCTTGCCGCTATCGCCTTTGCGCTGTCAAGGGCGCTTCCGCCGCCTATTCCTATCACATGGTCGCAGGAATTCTCATGGTACGCCGCAACGCCCGCGTTTATCATGTCAACAGTGGGCTCGCCGGTTATTCCGTCAAAGACCACCCCGTTCGGCGCGTATTTCAGGAGCTCCGCCGCTGCCGGAGATTTCGCGGTGTATTTTCCGGTCACAATGAGCGGTCTGCTTCCGTATTTCTCAAGTCCTGCGCGTGACAATGCGCCCTTGCCGGCTATTGTTTTTCCCGGCAGCACGATCTGAAAATCCATGATGATTCCTCCTTGTTGTTCTGCACAATCAGTTTTCTGCCGCAGGAGATACCTGCAAATATACGATATCACAATTCATGCGGAATTGCAAGCGTTTTTTCAATATTTGCGGGAAACCGCACTGTTATGCGGAATCCGGGCATTGTGCCGCAGCCCTGATATTTTAGTGCAGTGCCGATATTGACACGGCAGTCCAACAATGCTATAATAAAATAAAGAAATCCAAAGGAGCGCATACAGAATGCAGATCAGAAAAGTTGCAGTATTGGGCGCCGGAGCGGTCGGCTCATATATAATATGGGGACTTTCCGGGCGCGAAACG
>CALBGD010000012.1 GCA_937893735.1 uncultured Clostridia bacterium
CCCGCCGCAAAATAGAGGATATCGTTCTTTATTTCGATATTCCTTGTATCGTTTACGAAGCGGTTGAGCGTACCATCGCCGCCGCAGACGATCACCCTATCCTCCGCGCTGAGCGCTGAGAAGAATTCAGGGTAATTGATGTCAGCCATGCTTTTGAATGTAAGTTCGTTTTGAGGGTAGAATTCATTCAGCTTTCTGGACTGCTCCTCGCAGGTCTTGTTTCCGGCAAGCGGGTTAAATAATGCGTAGTTCATGGTTCCAGCTCCTTTTTCATAAGTCCGGCGCAGTACTCGCTGAGTTCCGAGGTCTTTTCAGACTTTACCCTGCCCGCGTCTATTGTTTCCAGTATTTTTATCGTTACGGTGGTTTTTCTCAGCCTCTTGATGTTCCTGAAAATATTCTCCGTTCCCTCGATGGTGGAGACAACAATGGGCTTTCCGGCTTTCTGAGCGACTTTCAGCACTCCGCTGTGGAACGGCAGCAGATGGCATTCCTTGCTGCGTCTGCCCTCAGGATATACGCCGACGGAATTTTCGGTTTCAGTCAGCAGTCTGGCGGCTCGGTTTACTGTTTCCATTGCCTTTCTGGGGCTCTTGCGGTCGATCGGCATGAAGCAGCAGCGATGTATTATACGCCCGTACATTGGTATTTTGAAGTTCTCCTTCTTTGAGATGAACGACAGCTTGTAGCGCTTGAAAACAGTCCACTGCACGATAGGGTCGTAGTTTGAGCGGTGGTTGCTGATGAACAGGAAGTTCCCGTCCGCCGGGAACTTTTCTTCCCCTATGATGTTATATCGCACCCCAAGGCACCACAGGATCACGGTAGTTGAGCCGTCCAGAAGTGCCCGGAAAAATCTGCTGTCGCGGTCATACTGCTTCCTTGTGTTCACGAAAAGTCCGCAGATGAAAAGAAACAGGAACGGCAGAAGTACCAGCGCAAGCAGGGCGAGAAGCACTATCAAAAGAATTTTCATAAACATCACCAGCCGTTTTTGTTTTTACAAATAAATTATAACACAATGCGCAGAAAAATTCAAGTGCCGTGCCGATTGACAATTCATATTACGTGTGCTATAATCAACACGTAGAACAATAAAACGGAGGCCGCCATGCTATACATAATGAGACACGGAAAAACAGACTGGAACGAGCGTCACAAGCTCCAGGGGAGAACGGATATCCCGCTAAATTCAGACGGAAGACTGATGGCTGAGAGAGCCCATGATGAGTACGCAGGCGTGCACTTTGACGTGTGCTACTGCTCTCCGCTGAAACGTGCGCGTGAGACCGCTGAGATACTGCTGCGCGGCAGGAATATCCCGATAATCACGGACGACCGTCTTGTAGAGATGAGCTTCGGCGTCTGCGAGGGCACGGAAAACTGTTTTCAGGACCCGGATTCTCCGGTCGGCGATCTGTTTTTTAACCCTGAGAAATACACGACACCCGTTGAGGGAGGAGAGAGCTTTGAGCAGCTTTTCGCGAGAACGGGAGAATTCCTTGAGCAGGTGGTAAAGCCCCTGATAAAGCAGGGAAAAGACGTGCTGATAGTAGGACATGGCG
>CALBGD010000013.1 GCA_937893735.1 uncultured Clostridia bacterium
TATTTCTGGCGTTCTGCCTGCTTCCGTCCGGCGTGGTGATCCGCGGCAGGATACGCAATTTAAAGTAACGGAGAAATCATGGAACAGATAACCATTCAGGGACTTTCATTCAAATATCCGGATGGCACCTCCGCGCTTCAGGACGTCAGCTTTTCCGTGAATCCGGGGGAATTCGTCACGCTGTGCGGGCTTTCCGGCTGCGGAAAAAGCACGCTCCTGCGGCTGATGAAGCCCGGGCTTTTCCCGCGCGGGGAGCTCTCGGGAAGCGTACTTTTCAGCGGAGAATCCCTCATCGCCGAGCCTGACAGGGATTCGGCGCAGAAAATCGGCTTTGTCATGCAGTCCCCGGAGGCGCAGACCGTCACCGACAAGGTATGGCATGAGCTCGCGTTTTCCTGCGAGAGCGTGGGGCTCCCACAGGCGGAGATACGCCGGCGCGTTGGGGAGATGGCGGGATATTTCGGGCTTTCGGAGCTTTTCGAGCGTGAAACGGATACGCTTTCCGGCGGTCAGAAGCAGCTCCTGTGCCTTGCTTCTGCGGCGGCGCTCCACCCGGAGGTGCTTCTGCTGGACGAACCGACCTCCCAGCTTGACCCGATAGCAGCGCAGGGATTCATTGACGCGGTGCGGCGGCTAAACCGCGACTTCGGCGTTACCGTGATCACAGCCGAGCACCGGCTTGAGGAGCTTCTCCCCATATCCGACCGGGTGATAGTCCTTGACGGCGGAAAGATCATCGCGGACTGCTCCCCAACACTGCTCGCGGAAAGGCTTCCGGCGGGACACCCGATGGAGCGCGCCCTGACGGCAGCTCAGCGTGTCTTCCGCGCGGCGGGCGGCTCCGGGGATTCCCCTGTATCCGTGCGAGAGGGCAGGAGTTCCGCGCTCTGCCGGGAATACCTGCGCTCCCTGCCCGCAGAAGAAGCGGAGCAGTATTCGCCCTCCGGCGAACCCGTTGTCACGGTAAAGGAGCTTTACGCCGGCTGGGGCAGGACTTCCCCGGACGTATTGCGCGGAGCTTCCATGAAGCTGTATCCCGGGGAGGTGTACGCGCTCATCGGCGGCAACGGCTCCGGAAAATCCACTCTGCTGAAAGTGCTGTGCGGAATGCTGAAGCCATCTGCGGGAAAATTTCGCGCAATAAAGGGCGCGGCGATCGCATATCTCCCGCAGGAGCCTTGTATGCTGTTCACGCATGATTTCGTGCGCGAGGAAGCTCCGGCGGAATATCTCGAAAAATTCGGGCTGAGCGGTCACTCTGAGAAGAATCCGCTGGACCTCTCCGGCGGCGAGCGGCAGAGGCTGGCACTCGCAAAACTGCTCTCCCAGAAGCCGGACGTACTCCTGCTGGACGAGCCGACCAAGGGCATGGACGCCGCCGCTAAGCATAGCTTTTCGGAAATGCTGCGCGGGCTGGCGGGAGCCGGGCTGTGCGTACTGCTTGTAACTCATGACACGGAGCTTGCCGCAGGCTGCGCCGATATGTGCGGTATGCTGTTCAACGGCGAGATCCTTAATGAAGCTCCACCTGCTGAAATGTTCAGCGGAAATTACTTCTACACCACTCCGATGGCAAGGCTGAAACGCGGAATTATTTAAAACTTACGTTTTAGTTTTTGCACAAAATTTTTATTAAAGTGGTTGAATTAGCTCCCGGATTGTGCTATAATAAACAAAGAGTATTTATATTAATCAGGATCTAAGGCAGTATAAACATCATAACAAGCGCCTGACGGCGCTTTCGGGGGAATTGGTTAAATATATAAAATCTAAGGAGCAAATAATGGCTTATCTGAATGAAAACCAGCAGCGCATGACAAGGCTTGCTGGTGAGATCTCAAAGGTCATAAAGGGAAAGAGCGAGGCTGTTCAGCTTATTCTGACGGCGCTGCTGGCGCAGGGTCATGTCCTTATCGAGGACGTACCCGGCGTGGGAAAGACAACGCTTGCAATGGCGCTGGGAAAGGCTACCGGGCTGGAATTCCGCAGGGCGCAGTTCACGCCGGACGTAATGGCGTCGGATATCACCGGATTCACGATGTTCAACCGCGAGGAAAACCGGTTCGAATACCGCGCGGGACTGGTCATGACGAATATCCTGCTCGCGGACGAGATAAACCGCACCTCGCCTAAAACTCAGTCCGCACTGCTGGAGGCGATGGAGGAAAAGCGTGTCACCGTTGACGGAGTCGTTCACCGCCTGCCGGAGCCGTTCATCGTTATCGCAACGCAGAACTCTCAGGGCTGCGTAGGAACATTCCCGCTGCCGGAGGCTCAGCTAGACCGATTCATGATAAAGCTCAGCCTCGGCTACCCCTCAGTCGAGGAGGAGACCGGGATACTTATGGACAGGCTGGGCAGCAACCCGGTAAACGACGTGGAGCCCGTAATGACCATGGAGCAGCTCCAGAGCTGTATCGAGGACGTAAAGAACGTCCAGTTTGCCGAGAGCCTCTGCCGCTATGTCGCGGAGCTTTCCGCCGCAACAAGGACCCACGGCGGCGTTGAGATGGGAGTCAGCCCGCGTGCTTCCCTCGCGATAATGCAGGCGGCGCGCGCGTTTGCCTACCTCAGCGGGCGGGACTATGTCGTACCGGAGGACATCGTGCGGCTGCTTATCCCTGTGTTCAGCCACAGGATAGTGCTCCGTCAGGAGATGAAGCTCCGCAGAATGGAAGTTTCCTCGGTGCTTCAGGACGCCGTTTCATCAGTCACCCCGCCGGTAAAGCGCAGCCTTTGACGACAGGGGGCAGAAATGCGCAGAAACAGAGTACTATATATTTTCCTTGCAGTCGGGCTGCTGGCGTTCTCCATCGCATACCAGAGCCGTATTTCAGCCGTGCTGCTTATTGCGGCGCTGTGCTATCCCGTTCTTGCGGCGATAGCGGCGTTCATCGCCAGCCGCACCGCCGACGCTGGTTTCGTGAACAAGCGTGAAGTGCACCAGAAATGCGAGGACTTCGAGCTGTGGCTGTATGTGCGCAGCAGATTCATTCTTCCGTTTGCGCCGATAGAATTGCAGTGCAGCATTCCCGACCGGGACACCGGGCTGTTCTCCACAAAGAGGATATACGCCGCTGTGCCGCCGCTCGGAAAGTGCCGGATATCCGCCGCCGCAATGCACCGCTACCGCGGCTCCTATGTCGCGGAAATAAGCAGGATAGCGGTCTGCGACCCGCTCAGGATAATCCGTATATCGAGAAAAATGGCGGGCGAGGAGACGCTCGTATTCCTGCCGCGCCGCGTGGATATCGGCGAGATATCGGCGGAAGCCCGCAGTGAAAACAGCAGCAATCCGGTACCTCTGCTGAAAGGCGAGCGCGAGGATTTCTCGCACGTCCGGGAATACCTCCCCGGCGACATAATGCAGCTCGTCCACTGGAAGCTCACCGCCAAGCAGGACGACCTGATGATAAAGCAGTACGACGAGGCAACCGAGCAGCGCACCGCGATAATCTGCGACTACAACTTTGAAGGAAGCACTGCGGGAGCCGTGATGAAGCAGGCGGACGCCGTGATAGAAGCCGCTCTTGCATTTGCGCTTTCGGCAGTGAATACCGGCTCGGGAGTTACGGTAGACCTCGGCTCCGGAATGCCTGAATTTGGCGGCGTTATCCGGGATATGCAGGATTTCGAGAGATTCTACGACCTGATGTCCGTGATACCATCGCGAATGGACACGGCTGACATAGGCACCCTCGCGGCGAATGTCCGCAGCACGGGAGCCGCGACCGTACTTCTGATAACCTGCCGCCTTACCGAGGAAACTATCCTTGCGGCGCAGACGGCGGCGGAATCCATTCAGGGAGAAACGGTGCTGGTGTGGCTAAGCCTCGGGGGTTCCTCAGAGCTGGAGTCGCAGGCGCATGGAAAGAAATTCTTTTTCATGCCGATCCGCGGAGATATCGAATCCATCAACAAATAAAACAAACCGCAGGCTGCAAGGCCTGCGGTTTTGCTTTTAATATGCGGCTTTGTTCTCAAAAGCGGCGGTGTAATTCCGGGCAAGCGAGGGATACTTTTCAAAAACCTCCGCGCCGTCCGTGAAGCCTATCATCGCAAGGGTGATATCGCTGAGCTCCTGCGGGATATTTTCGTAATCATAGCTTCCGTCCGGATTATAGGTGTTATACATCAGCGCCATGCTGTAATCCGGGTCGTTTGCTATCGCTTCGGCGATATCTGAGGTAAATCCGTCTGACTTCTTCTCTGCATAGAGGTCTATCGCGCCGAAAAGATGGAGTATCTCATGGGCATAGCAGGCGAGGTTTTCGTATCTCGTGCCGTACATATCGTGCACGAACATAGCCACCCACTCGTAGCCGTAATAATTACCGTCCGGGTAATATACCTGACTGTACGCAGAAGCACCGGCGTCCAGCATTACCATAAAGCCGATACTGTCCGTGCCGTATTTCTCGTAGATATCGTCAAACGGTATCTCGTCCGCTATGAGGGAATCCACGGTATCCTTGAACCCGGTGTAGGTATCCGCCCTGAAATTCGCAGCGTCAGTTGCGGGTTTATCGCAGCTTATCCGGAAAAGCAGGTCGCTGTTCTCGGAATCATAGTTGTACAGCCTGACGCTTTTGCCGTATTTCTTTCCCTGCTCTTCAAGATAGCGGCAGGAGCGGTCTATCGACTGGTTGGCGTAGGTTATCTCATCGTCCGTGAAATCCGCGTCTGGGGTCTCAAGCAGGATAGTAACTATAACGGATTCTCCCTCAAGGGTGTTGGCGCTGCCCTGAGGCCTCCATGCGCCGTACTCTTTGGCGCTCTCATAAGTGACCGGGCTGGAAGCCTCCTGCGTGTAGCTGCTCTGCTCCTCGTAAGTCCATGTATCGTCATCAAGCAGCACCGAGCAGCCGGGAAGTGCGGTAAACACGACAGCAAGCGCCGCTGCGGAAAGTTTTCTTAATATCTTCATATATCCTCCGTCAGATGTAGTCCGAAACGTACGGTATCTGGTGGAGAAGTATATCGTCCAGTATCTCCACCGCGGAATGCTCCGCCTTTATCCTGTCCATGACGTACAGCTTTTCAGCCGTCTTGTAGCCGAGAAGCAGCGTTGTCAGCGTTGCATTGGTGAGCCCCGCCGTATAATCCGGCTCTTCGTCGGTGATGCGGCATCTGCCGCGCTCAAAACGTACCGTGAAACTCCCGTTGTTCCATGGCAGGAGCTCGTCCGTCACGTCAAACCGGAACACCGCCGGGGGTTCGTCCGGGTCGCAGACGTAGCCCTCAAAGAACTGTTCCACATCGATTATTCTTCCCATTGCGTACGGGCGGATAGTCTCCTTGATGTCGCTGTCGTCCAGCTCAAAGGCTATCGACTCGCTGTAATAATTGTTGCCGCGCACCTCGTCTATCATGGAATCATGCGCGTGAATGAACTCCCACAGACCGCGCTGAGCCTCGTGATTGAGGTATATCATCTCCTTGATGTGCATTACATCGTTGTTGATGAGATACACCATATATCCGTAGGGCACATCGTCGCTGGAATAGTATATGGCAACTTTGGTGTCGTCCTCGTCCCAGCGCCAGTATTCCTCCCACGCGAGATTGTTGCGGAAAAGACAGCCGTGGGTCTTTTCCGCGAACTTTGTGTGAAGCTGCCGGAACTGCTCGTCGTCCCACTCAACGCGGCGGACGTAGCCCGGCTCCTGAATTTTGCGCGGTATCTGGGTGTCCTTTACTATGTAGGTCATCTTGTTGGAGATTATCTCCCAGCCCAGCCGGCGGTACAGCGGGATCGAATACGGATAGAGAAGCGCAAACGGGCGGTGGTTCTCCCTCATGCGGGTGAGGCTCTGTATCATCAGGCGCTTCATTATGCCGTGGCCCGTGTGCTCCGGATAGGTGCAGACGCTGGTAACGAAGCCCACCGGGTACTTCACCCCGTAGATGTTCATATCCAGCGGATATACGGCGAACTGCGATATCAGGTCCTTGCCGTCAAAGCAGCCAAGCACGTCCGCCCTCTGTATTACCGGGAACTTTGAGCGCTTTATCTCGTCGTCCTTCCAGCCGGTCTCGGAAAGCTCCTGCTCCGTCACCTGAAATGCGTATCTCAGCAGCGCGTTGTACTGGTCTATATCCTGAATGGTAAGCGGCCGTATGGTGTAATTTTCTTCATCGTCCCTGCTCATATAAATACCCCTTTTTACTGTTATATCTCTTTTGATATTGTATCACACCAGCAGGGATTTGTCAATTCAAATGGAGTATAAACAATGCGGCACCGCTCCTTAAATAAGTGGTGCCGTGATAATATTTACGCCGCCTTGGCTTCACCAGCCGCAAGCTGCTTCCTGAATATCGTGCGGAACAGCAGTCTTACAACCGGACCGGCATAGAGAAGCTGCCAGAAGAACGCCATAGGCAGGCATAGCGCCCACTGAGTGAGCCAGTTCGGAAGCCAGTCGGCGGTGAATCCGTTGTGTATGAAGTTCACGATGAGAGTCATTGTCGGCACCATGAGCATAACCATGCAGCACTGTATGGATACGGTGATGAACATAGGCTTGTCGGTGTGCGGGTCAAGAAAGCGGAAAGCTATCCCGGCTGCCAGCTTCGACATCACGAAATACACCAGCAGGAACACTATCACATACTCTATCCACATCTCCTTCAGCGCTGCGAGAAGTATCCCGTAGGTAAGCCCTCCGGACTGCACCGCGATGGAATACGCGGTCATACCGAACACCATGAAGAAAGCCATCATGGCGGTGAATACTACGTTCTGAAATTTTGTCTTTGGCATTTGTTTTTCCTCCTGAAATTTTGTTATGAACATAAAAAAGGCGCCGTTACTGCACAGCGCCTTCACTGCTTCTATTGTAGCACAAATAAATCCGTAATGTCATAGGCATTTTACACGAATTGATTCAACATATATGTTGTGCAAGATCCACAAAAATCCCGTATTGAATGCTTCTGCACCGAAACAAAGAGTATGTTGAAATACAACAAATCCCTTTTTGATTTTTTGTGCATTATTCTATATAATCCCCCCGCCGCCGGATATAAGATTGGGCATTTCACCACTTGAATAAATATAGTCGTTACTGTATAATTACTATTGTTTTTTCAAAGGCAAATAAGCCGTATATCAGGCTGACCATATAGATAAATGGAAAGGAAAAAATCATGGCAAAAAGCTCAACAAAAGATCTGACAGTCGGCTCTCCGATGAAGCTGATACTGGGATTCATGCTCCCGCTGTTTCTCGGAATGCTGTTCCAGCAGTTCTATAACATGGTCGATACCGCAATAGTGGGTCAGACCCTTGGAATAAACGCGCTCGCGGGCGTAGGCTCCACCGGTTCGATAAACTTCCTTGTGCTGGGATTCGTGCAGGGTGTATGCACCGGATTCGCGATCCCGGTCGCGCAGATGTTCGGCTCAAAGGACCTCCACTCGATGAGAAAATACGTCGGCAACACCATATGGATATCGCTGATATTCGCCGCCGTGCTCACGACCGCCACCTGTATTCTCTGCTCTAATATCCTTACATGGATGGACACCCCGGCCGACTGCTTCAAGGAAGCCTACGACTACATCTTCGTGATATTCCTCGGAATACCGGTAACATTCCTGTATAATATCCTCTCCGGAATTATCCGCTCGGTGGGCGATTCAAAAACGCCGCTCTACTTCCTCATTATCTCCAGCCTGCTGAACATCGGGCTTGACCTGTTCATGATACAGGTGCTTAACATGGGAGTTTCCGGCGCAAGCTGGGCAACTGTAATTTCACAGCTCGTTTCCGGCGTGCTCTGCCTGTTCTATATGATAAAGAAGTTCGATATACTCCACCTGAACCGCGAGGAGCTTCAGTTCAGCGGCTGGTACATTGCCCGCCTGTGCGGTGTTGGTATTCCGATGGGGCTTCAGTACTCCATCACCGCCATCGGCTCTATCCTTATCCAGACTGCTGTAAACGGACTTGGCTCCACATACGTTGCGGCTGTCACCGCCGGAAGCAAGGTGAGCCAGCTCCTCTGCTGCCCGTTTGACGCAATGGGAAGCACCATGGCGACCTACGGCGGTCAGAACATCGGCGCCGGAAAGGTGGAGCGCGTAAAGCGCGGGCTGTTCGACTGCTCCTGCCTCGGCGTGGGATATTCGATAATAGGGTTCCTGATAATCCTGTTCCTCGGGCGGACTATCGCGGGACTTTTCGTTAACGACCCTAACGGCGGCGATATTGAGCAGATACTCGATCTTGCGCAGCAGTTCCTTGTTATTAATGGAGCGCTTTATATCCCGCTGGCGTTCGTTAATATCGTGCGGTTCCTGATACAGGGAATGGGATTCTCGCAGATCGCGATATTCGCGGGAGTTTTCGAGATGGTCGGACGTGGTGTCGTGGCTCTGGCGCTTGTGCCGGTGTTCGGATTCAATGCGGTATGCTTCGCGAATCCGGTCGCATGGGTGCTCGCGGACTGCTTCCTGTTCCCGCTGTTCTTCTGGTGCTATAATAAGATGAAGCTCCAGTTCCAGCGGCATGACGAGAAAATAGCTGCTGAGAACGCATAATGGAGTGGAACGTCCTTCCGTTCAGACCGTCAAATAATAATGTTACCCCGCAGATGTCTAAGCGACGTCCTATGATGCCTTCCCAATGGAAGGCATTTTTTATGCACACAGAGGAGTACTTGTGTTGATTTCCGGACATTTTGTGTATTTTGATTATTGAAAAAAATTCCTGGCGGTGGTATAATCTATAATGTATTTCTTTTTATTTACAACAAACGACACAATGGAGTGATGAGATGAGTACGCAAAAGAAAAAACAAACGCCGATAGAAAAGATCGCAACGCTTATCGTAGACAAGCGCAAGGCGTTCTATCTTTTCTACATCATTGCCGGGATATTCTGTGCCATTGCCACGGGCTGGACGCAGGTAAACAATGATATAACCAGCTACCTGCCGGATTCCTCGGAGACCCGCATTGGACTTGACCTCATGAACGACCAGTTCGTGACCTACGGCTCAGGCAGCATAATGCTTGACAATATCACCTATGAAAAGGCTGAGCAAATAGCCTCCGAGCTTGAAGAAATAGACGGCGTGACCTCCGTCACGGTGGAGAACGACGAGGACAGCTACAAGGACGGCTGCGCCCTGCTCTCCATAACATTTGACGGCGAGGAGGACGACCAGATCTCCAAGGACGCCATGGCGCAGGTCAAGGAAAAGCTGGAGCCCTACGACGAATATATTTCCAGCGCGGTCGGCAGCAGTAAGTCTGAAACGATAGCGGCGGAAATGCAGGTCGTTGTCGTTATAGTTCTTGTGATCATCATTGCGGTGCTGTTCTTCACATCGCATACATACATGGAGATACCCGTTCTGCTGATGACTTTCGGTATGGCAGCCCTGCTGAACATGGGTACTAACTTCCTGTTCGGCGAGATCTCCTTCGTTTCAAACTCCATCGCGGTAGTACTCCAGCTTGCGCTTGCGATCGACTACGCGATAATCCTCTGCAACCGTTACACCGAGGAGCGCGTCACCATGGACGCCCGCGAGGCGGTAATAACTGCGCTCAGCAAGGCTATCCCGGAGATATCCTCAAGCTGCCTTACCACGCTTTCCGGTATGGTAGCGATGATGCTCATGCAGTTCAAGCTCGGATTTGACCTCGGTATCGTGCTCTGCAAGGCCATCTTCTTCAGTATCTTTGTAGTGTTCACGCTCATGCCGGGACTGCTGATGTCATTTTCCCCGCTCATCGACAAGACCCACCACAGGAACTTCGTCCCGAATATCACCGCAGTCGGAAAGTTCGATGTAAAGACAAGATTCATCATTCCGCCGATGTTTGCGGTGCTTCTGGTGGCTGGATTTATACTGTCCAACCAGACCAACTACGTTTACGGATATTCCACGCTTTCCACATACACCAAGAATGTCACCCAGATAGCCGAGGAAAAGATAGACGAAACATTTGGCACCAAAAATCTGGTAGTAGTAATGGTGCCCGCCGGAAACTACGAGCAGGAGCACAAGCTGCTTGAAAAGCTCGACAGCCTGCCGGAGGTCGACTCCACAATGGGTCTTGCCAACATCGAGGCTATGGACGGCTATGTGCTGACAGATTCCCTGACGCCCCGCCAGTTCGCGGAGCTCACCGATATGGATATCGAGATAGTCCAGCTCGCGTATACCGCCTACGCTGCAAATCAGGAGGACTACGGTCAGATAGTAGGTTCCCTCACAAGCTCGACCGTAAGCAGCTATTCCGTGCCGCTGATAGATATGTTCAGCTTTATCTATGATGAGAAGGAAGCCGGCTACGTTCACCTCGACGACGACATGAACGAGACCATCGACGACCTGCACGAGCAGCTCGACAAGGCAAAGCTCCAGCTCAGCACGGACGATTACAGCCGTATGCTGCTCTACACCAACCTCCCTGAGGAGGGACCGGAGACCTTTGAGTTCCTTGACAAGCTGCACGAGGTCGTTCAGGAGTATTACCCAGAGGGAAGCTACGTTGTCGGAGATTCCACCTCTGACTACGACCTGTCTAATGTATTCTCGACAGATAACCTGATGGTAAGTATCCTGTCGTTCCTGTTCGTACTTGTTATCCTTGTGTTCACATTCAAGTCTGCGGGACTTCCGGTGCTTCTGCTTGCGATAATCCAGGGCTCTGTATGGATAAACTTCTCCGTGCCGGTGCTGACTGATACTAACATCTTCTTCCTCAGCTACCTCATCGTAAGCTCTATCCAGATGGGTGCGAACATCGACTACGCGATCGTTATTTCCAGCCGCTACACCGACCTTAAGAAATCCATGTCCACCAAGGACGCAATGGTAGAAACGCTGAATCAGGCGTTCCCGACCATCATCACATCCGGTGCGATACTCGCTATCGCCGGACTGCTGATAGGCTTCCTGTCGTCTGATGTCGCGATATCCTCCGTTGGTATCTGCCTCGGACGCGGTACGCTGATATCCATATTCCTTGTAATGTTCGTGCTGCCGCAGATACTGCTGCTTGGCGATGTCATTATCGAAAAGACATCGTTCACGCTCAAGCGCCGCGACCTTATCCAGAAGCACTCCGGCTATATCCGCGTAAACGGAAGAGTCCGCGGTTATGTTTCCGGTATCGTTGACGCGCAGATCACCGGTATTATCCACGGCGAGGTAAGCGCGCAGCTTGATTCCGACGCCGCAGAGGACATGAAGGCGAAGGTAGACAGGCAGATAATCAACCACATAGATGTTGACGGAAAGCGCATCGAAGATATAGACGGAATAGCTCCGCCGCCTGCGCCCGGCGGGACAGCCGAGGACGTTGACGACATCATGGACGAAACGGAGGAATGATGAAGATGAAGCACATAAATAAAATCATTTCCATTGTTG
>CALBGD010000014.1 GCA_937893735.1 uncultured Clostridia bacterium
CCGGGGTAACTATCGGAGATGATTCCGTAATAGGCGCAGGCAGCGTTGTAACGCACGATATTCCGGCAGGAGTGGTCGCAGCAGGAAATCCCTGCCGCGTCCTCAGAAAAATCACTGAAAAAGATAAGCAGGAGGCATAACTATGACCGAGTGGGAAAAGGCTCAAAACGGGTATTTATATGACGCAAATTACGATAAGGAAATCGTAGAAGCAAGGACAAAGTGCGCTGATCTGTGCTATGAATTCAATAACTGCAAGCCGTCTGATACCGAAAAACAGCAGGCATTACTGGCACAGATTTTGGGCAGCATAAAAGGAACGCCTGTCATTACTGCTCCATTTTACTGCGACTATGGGTTTAATATCTCCATTGGGGAAAACTTCTACACAAACCACAATGTCACGATACTTGACGGCGCAAAGGTCACTTTCGGAAACAATGTGTTTATCGCGCCGAATTGCGTATTTTCCACAGCCGGACACGCAATAGACAGCGAGCAGAGAGGTTGTGGACTTGAAATCGCACAGCCTATCACGGTGGGCGACGATGTCTGGTTCGGGGCGAACGTAACGGTGCTTCCGGGTGTGACGATAGGCAGCAATACCGTGATAGGCGCTGGAAGCGTTGTTACAAAGGATATTCCCTCCGGGGTCATCGCAGTAGGCAATCCCTGCCGCGTTATGCGGGAAATAACCGAGCAGGATAAGTACAAGTATAAGGTGGCTGAATAAGGTCGTTGATTTTCCCGCTTATCGAGCAAATGCACTAATTTGCCCTCGCAATTTAATAACCGCCCATGGAGCAGTCGAAAGATCGCTCCATTTTTCATTATATGGAGGTACCCATGAGCAGATTCAGCGAAATCGCCCAGTTATACGACCACCGGCTTCCCCAGCTCCGCACTCAGCCGGGATTACTCCGAGAGCGTGAGCCAGCGAACGGAGATAGACATGGCGGCGCAGGAAGCCGCGTGGGAATCCCTGCGGACGAGCGTAGCGTGGCTGGCGGCGGAAGTCCGGAGCTGGGCGAATCTGACGGAGATCCAGAAAATCTCGATGAGCCTGATGACGAAGAACTAGATGAAATGGTATCTGACGACGAATCAGATACCATTTCTGTTTTTACGGATATTCCGGAAGAAATAAGTCCGGACAGCGATTACGCGAAGAAGCTCCTTGAAGACGAAATTATCCGCGGAAGCGGCTTTTCTTACGGAAAATTCCACATAAGCGAATACATTTCCGAGAACTCCCCCAGCAAAGACGAGCTGGCGAAATTCCTGAAAAATGAATACGGAATCGGCGGCAGTTCCCGGAATGACGACCCGGTAAGCTTCAGCAATCACGACGGCAAAGGAATTGAGCTGGTTCTCAGCAATAAGCAGGTCATTCGGTTTAACTGGAAGAAAGTTGCCGAAGCCGTCCGCAGTGCGGTAAACAGCGGGAAGTACATCACGGAATCCGACATAGAAACGCGCCGCCGAATGACGCTTTTTGACGCTCAGCGGTTCGCGATTCACTACGAATATCCGCACTGTCTGTACAATGACCGTCTGGATTATATTCGAAAGGAAACCGCCGCCTGCGGTCTGGATTATCCAATCAGGCTGAATGCAGATATGTTCGCTGTTTATGCGGCAGAATGCGTCCGTACGAAGCCGCACGTCAAGGAATCATACCAGAAAATCGACCGCAGTTCGATAGCTATTCCGTGGAAATTCAACGACTGGAATGAAGCCGCGGCAGCAGGTAAAAATCTCCCTGTCGATTCCGGATACGGTCAGTTCCGTGCAATGTGCCGGGATTCTGTTTCCGAGCTGATAAACGAGATTTCCGCGCACACCGGGCATAATCCGGCGCTTGGATTTCCGGAGGAGGAAATCACAGAATTTTTCGTTTCCGGCGAACCGCTGACGTCCGATTCTGTTGACAAAACATCACGCTTCCCTCGAAGAACATGGGCTTATTTCGGACGACCAATGGAGTATGTAATGGAAGAACTGAAATTCCTGTCAGCCGCCGTTATGGCGCTGATATTCGCTGTTTCCTGCCAGAATGAATACGATCCCGCCGCCGGTTACAGTCAGATGTACGGCGGCGCTGTTATTTATGAATGGCGGCTGGACGCGGTTTCGCTGTATTCTCTAAAGGGCATACGGCTTTGAAAGGAGGCGCTGATTGAGCAAGAAAATATCATACCGAATACCTGTCTGCATTTTCATTTTTGTGGTCGGGAGCATAACCGCACTGCTGTTTGCCAGCGTCCTGAACGATGTCCTCACTACCGGAAGCATTTCAACAGATTTGACGGATTTCTCAACAATAATTTCCGGCGTATTCGGCAGAGAAAAGCCGAGAAAGCTGTATCTTCTGCTGGAGGCTCTGGTGGTCCTGCTCTGCGTGGTGTATTTTGTCTGCGCTGAACGTACGTATCAGACCGATACATACAAGGTCAACGCAAGCGACATACTGTTGACGTTGACGACAGCATAATACCCCGACACATAATGTAGTGTGTCGGGCTTTTTTTGTGCCATATGATGTATATACTTGAACTTATACACCCCAAAAACACCCCTAATTTTGCCCCTGTATGCCCGTCTTAGGTGTTATGAAGGTAACTTGTCGTTTATGGGGTACTCGCCGCGTACAGAGCGAATACGGAGCAAATAGAGGTATAGTGCTATAACCCGCATGGTTATCAGCTCTTGTACCTGTAGCCTTATAAACGGCATAACCATGCGTATTATGCAAACGGTATAAATATGCCGTAAAAAATAATACTGTGGGGTGAACAATTTGAATACAGAGATGTCGCTAATTAACGACAACATAAGGCTTGCAGCAACAGAGTTCCATATCTATAGTTGCAAAGGTATCGCAGAACTGATAGGAATGCCTTTGCAAACTTTCTATGACCGGATGTCCAATCCAAGCAAGTGGCGTATTGATGAATTGCTTCGTGTATGCAAGCGCTGTAATGTTACTCTTGGCTGGCTGGTGGAAAAGCATAGCATAGTAACATAACTGCACAAAAAGAAAAAAGAGCCACTCCATAATCGGGGCGGCTCACTTATATTTCAGGCGTTTCAGCGTGCTGTATTTGTGCTGTATCAGCCCTATAAAAGGGCGTTTTTTGTCCCGAAAAGCCGGGATAATTCACATATGGGCATAATAGCATTATATAAAGAAAATGGCTTAACACTGCGGTTTCAGTAGCTGTCCGCCTTGTTAAGCCATCGTTATTCTGGTGCAGGTGACGGGACTTGAACCCACATGACCTTGCGATCACTAGCACCTGAAGCTAGCGCGTCTGCCAATTCCGCCACACCTGCATATCATCTGCCTAAACCATCGCTTTTCCAACAAGAACTATTGCCCTCATCTGTTTTGCTTATGTTCATCAGCAACGTATATATTCTATCATAATCAGGACAATTTGTCAAGGGGTTTTTGAAAAAAATCTGAAATATTTTAAAAAAACTTGACGTTTCCGCACAGGATATGTATAATTAATGTATATCACGAACGGAGGGAACGCCATGCAGACCGAAAAACGAAAGATAACTCCCGGACGGGTGCTGAGGGCAGTCTGGATATTTATTCCGGCTGTGCTGGCGGCGTTGATGTATTTTATCCTGCCGATGTTCCCGGAGTTCACGGAATACGCGGTGTCCCGGGGACTTTTCCGGCTGTACACCGTTCCGGTTGGATTCCTGACCTCGTTGGTTCCCATCTCCCTGACGGAGCTCTGCGCTGTTCTGGCGCTCCCAGCGGTCATAGCGCTTATCGTTGTGTTCATTGTCAGAATGAAGAAAAGCTCCAACCGGAAAAAGACCGCGCAGAAAGCCGGGAGATTCCTTGCGGGATTCGTTTCATTTGCGCTGTTCATCTATATGACGGCGCACGGTGCGAATTACTACCGTATGAGCGTTGAACAGCTCATGGAGCTTGACGTTTCCCCGAAATCCACGGAATTCCTGCTGGAGGTCTGTCAGGATCTTGCCGCGCACGCCGCCGAGGAGCGCGCTCTCCTCACCGAGGACGAAAACGGCTGCGTGGAATTCCCGGAGGACATCTGGACGGAGCTCACGCGCACAGGGAGCGGCTACGACAAGCTTACGGAGGAATACCCGTTCCTGTGGGGAGCCGCATGGCGCCAGAAGCCGGTTCAGCTTTCCTATTACTGGAGCTACACCGGGATAGTAGGAATGTACTTTCCGTTCCTTGCGGAGTGCAACATAAACACCGCCCAGCCGGATTTCAGCATTCCGTGGACGGCAAGCCATGAGAGCGCGCATTC
>CALBGD010000015.1 GCA_937893735.1 uncultured Clostridia bacterium
GCTCTTCCGATCTCCTACGATAACGACGGGGATATGCATTTTGTTCATCAGCGAGCGGTGAACCTCCGTGAATATTGTCGCAAGGAAAATCACGCCGTCCACCCGGTTCTGACGGAAAAGCTCGAGATACTCCAGCTCCTTGCTGTAATCGTTGGCGGTGTTCACAAGGAGTATCTGGTATCCGTGTTCGTAAAGAACCTGGCTTATGCCCTCGGTGATTCGGGCGCAGCTTTCGCTGGACAATTTCGGGAGGATAACTCCCACCAGCTTTGTTACCCTCGTCTTTATTGCCTGCGCCGAAAAGCTCGGGGAATAGCCGGTTTCCTCTATCGCCTTTTCGATTTTCTCCCGCTTGTCGCCGCTCAGATAGCCGTTATTGAAATATCTGCTGACCGCCGATTTTGATACCCCGGCATACTCGGCAAATTCTGAAATGTTCATTTATTTTTGCGCTCCTTTTGTGAAACTGGTTTTATATAAGTATACCACAAAGTTTCAGATAATTCAATACTCGGTGCAGGTTTTTCTGTACTCGGTCGGGCTCTGGCGGTACCATTTACGGAATGTTTCAGCATAGTAGCTGCTGCCGGAAAAGCCTACCTCCCGGGCAATTTCCGTCACGGTCATGTCGGCGTTTTTCAGATACCACAAGCTCTTGTCCAGCCTGTATTTTATAAGATACATATTTGGCGAATCGCCCGTGTACGTTCCGAATAGCTTACAGCACTTGCTCTGCCCGATATTCCCCGAGGAAGCAATATCAGCAAGCGTTATCCGCTCGGAATAATGCTTCTGAATAAAACCTATCATATTTTTCAGGAGCGTCAGATCCTCGTTCGGAGCTTTGCGATCCCGGGCAATTTCCGCATTATCGTAAATTACCGCCCACATTTTAAGAAACAGAGAAATTATAGTCAGCGGCGCAGATGCGTCATTTTTCGCCGCATACATATCTTTGACGAATGACAGCAGCATTTCCTGCCACTTAACGTCCGGAGAGAGCCTGATGAATGCTATGCTCCGGTTATTTGTAAGCTCGGCTATATAGTCACGCTCAATTGCGGGCGTTGGACACAGCATCGCAGGTAGCAGCAATACGCAGATAAATTCGCATTCTGTCTTGCTGCGCGAGAATCCGCAATGAAGCTGCCTTGAGTTCACGAACACACCCTCGTTTGCCTTTAATGTGATGATCTCTCCGTTGATGTTGTATTCCATTTCGCCGGAAAGTACGGCAATGAATTCGATATCATCATGCCAGTGCAGCGGCGCTTCAAAATTGTTGTATGATGACAGCAGGGCTTTGCGGATATAGATCGGATAATTCCGAAAATTATAACGTACGTTTTCGGAGCGATCGTCTTTGATTTCAACTGACAGCATAATGCTCACCTCGCAGGATAGTTATAAAATCAAGCAGAATACTTATAGAATTCATACAAGACGTGTGATATAATTATAGCATATTGAATAATGCAAGTCAAGAATGGGGTGAACATCGTGCGGAAAAAAGCAGACGATTTTTCAAAAAAGCTGGTAACTCTTGTATTACCCATAACGTTTCAGCAGTTTATGCTGGCATTGGTAAGCGCTTCTGACGCCGTTATGCTTGGCGCGCTTTCTCAGGATGCATTATCCGCTGTGTCCCTTGCGAGCCAGATAACATTTGTTGAAAATTTATTCCTCGCAGCAATGACCATTGGTCTTTCTATATTTGCGGCGCAATACTGGGGCAAAAACGACAGAATATCTATGGAGATGATTTTCGCGTATGTAATGAAAATAACGGCGGTGGTCGCTTTCGCTTTTTTTCTGATCAGTCTGCTTATGCCAGCTTTTCTTATGCAGCTTTTCACAAATGAAAAGTCTTTGATAGACGGCGGAGCAGTTTATTTGAAAGCGGCGTCGCTGTCATTCATTCTGACGGGCATTTCGCAGATATATCTCTGCATACTGAAAAATTCCGGCAAAGCGGTAAAAGCAGGGATCGTCAGCGCTGTCAGCGTGGTCGTCAACATCTTTCTGAATGCAGTGCTTATTTTCGGGCTGTTCGGTATACCGAAGCTGGAAATCGCAGGAGCTGCCCTTGCTACCGTTGCTGCAAGGATGATCGAAACGATATGGTGTATATTGGAATCCGCGCAAAAAGACAGCATACATCTTGATCTGCGGTATATTTTACACGGCAGCAAGCCGTTTAAGAAAGATTTCTGGAAGTACACGTTTCCCGTTCTGGGGAACGAGATCGTCTGGGGCGTTGGATTTACAATGTATTCGGTGATAATGGGACATCTGGGGACGGACGCTGTTGCCGCAAATTCCGTTGCCAACATCATAAAAAATCTGATCGTCTGCTTCTGCATCGGTATTGGAAACGGCGGCGGAATTATCGTTGGCAATGAACTCGGCGCAGGCAGGCTTGAAACCGTAAAAAAATATGGCGGAAAGCTTTGTCGTCTTGCAGTTTTCTTTGGCATTATTTCGGGCGTAGTGATGTTTATCATTAGTCCGATCATTCTTAAATTCAGCAATTTGAGCAATACGGCTACCGGATATCTTAAATTTATGATCGTGATGTGCCTATTACTTCACGGTAGCCGTCGCTGTTTACGCCGATTGCAACAAGAATGCTGACGTTCTCAAACTCACCGCCCCAATTACGTTTAAGGTAGATTCCGTCAACATAGACATACGGATACTCGCCTTTAAGCTCTCTGTTGCGCCATTCTTCAATATGCACATAAGCCTTTTTATTTAGGTCGCTGACGGTTGAGGCTGAAACTCTGCTTCCCCACAGCGCCTCGCTTATATCCTCGACCCGGCGCACAGAAACTCCGGCAAGGTACATTTCGATGAGCGCTTCTTCAACGGAACTTTCGCGGCGGCGGTAACGCTCGATAATTGCTGTTTCGAATGTTACGCCTTTCAGCTTCGGCATATTCAGCACTACCTCCCCAGAGGTAGTGCTGAGCTTGCGGCTGTAATGCCCGCTGCGGTAGCCCTGACGCGCTTCATTACGCTCGTAGCGTGCTGCTCCCGTTAGTTCCTCGGCTTCCTTGTCCAGAAGCTCGTTCAGCGTTTCCTCCACGCTTTTCCTTACAAGCTCCTTAAGTTCGCCCTTGACAGCCTCCTCATTTAGCTGTATAATGTTCTTAGACATATTCCTTTCTCCTTTCGAATGGCGCTTTTTCAGCATATGGTAAAGAATATGATGAGAACAAGGCGATAAATGAATTTTTAGCAAAAGATGAAGAATATCTTGAAAGCGTATTGAATTTCGCAGCGGATGATTCCCCAACAGGTATGGATTACAACGTAAACGTCCAATACAACTGCCGCAATTACTGTGGTGACTTCATCTACATGACAATAGCCGGTTATAAAACAGTAAAATCCCTGAATGACGGCGAAACAGCAAAAGCAGGCACTGACTACATCCTATCCTGCCCTTCCGACCCCTCCGCATTCAAATTAGTTGAGGGTGAAGAATTAAAGCAGTATTATGAAGTCTACAATATGGCTGACTTAAATGGCGATATGTATATAGACAGAGCAGACCTGTTAAACAGAATGGGTACAGATGGCTGCCCCGCATATATAGGAATTAAACCCGGTATCTATGACTGCAAAGTAACAATCCCCTCAACCGGAGACACCTTTGATATAACCATTGAAAACCTCCCCATTAGCTATGCAGAATTCAGATGGGGCTGTACTTCTCATGAAGAAATGGACGCTTGCGTAGCCTTTATGCAAAGCTGTGAGTATGGTGTGCGTAATCAGTATACGGGTGACATTGAGGGATGTTCACCAAAGAACTACCCAGAAATAAGCATTTCCATAGCAACAGACAAAGAAAAATTAACAGCAGTAGACAAATTCAACTCCTACAAGTATGAAACCTATGATGGAGATGTAATCCAACTCAAGTCTACCAAAGAAGCAGCAGAATGGGTATGCCACTTACCCGGACCCAAGACAGCAATGTATTTTGATGATGATTCAGAATTACAGCTTATTTCCGGAATAAGTGGTCATGCCTCGATCTCAAATCAATCATTCACTGATTACACAGCCCCCGGACCATGCAAATCTTACAATGCCCTCAAAGGTATCCTGTATGGAGCTGGTGACTGTGAAAGTACCTCAGCAACAATGAGTTGTATGTATAATGTTCTGGGCTACACTACCCGCTATATCACAGGCGGCAATCATGCATGGTTCGAAGTCAAAGTCCCCTCTACTCAGAATAGCTCCCCTCTTCTTTTTATCCTTATACTAAATTAACTACTTTCCTGATCTACCCTATTCTACACACTCTATATACTCTATTATATTGATGCTGCTAGATAATTTGTATATTATTAAGTACCCCTCAGACCGCTAAAACAGTGAGATTACAAACATTAAAACAGGATAGATAATTTATAATTATTATATATTTATATAAGGATATAATACCCCTCTTATGAATTTATATTTATAGTAAGAATGATAGAATATAGAGAAGATAAGAAGATAGAAAGAGAAAAAGAAGAAGAAGGAGGAGGAGAAGAAAGAGAGAAAAGGCTTAATGTTGTTTTTTTGTTTTTCACACCTCTAATTGCTTACTACCAACTAACTAAGTTCCTCCGGACTCCATTTGTTTTTGAGCCATAGTTATCCTTTTACCCCTTCACCTTACCCTTTAATATTTAGAATCTTAATCAATTTTAAAACACTGAAAAAATCATAAAACACTTCGCAAAACTCTTCACTTTTTATCCCTGAGAAATGGCTATACATAAGGCAATAACAAGATTTTAAGTGGAAAATATGCTAAGATAAAAATAATGTAAGTAACAATATAAAGGGTAGAATAATCAGAAACCGCATGGCTATTGAGATTGAGAATACTAGTATATATGTATATAGTAGTATATTACAAATTATAAAATGCTCTGAAACCGCATAAATATTGAGGTTAGAAATACTAGTATAGGGTAGATAATATAAGTTATATATGTATACCCCTAATATGGCGTGGATACTGAGGTTGAGAATACTAGTATATATGTATATAGTAATAATTAATAGTGGGTTAAATACCCTGAAACCGCATAGTTATTAATACATCTTAATGTTAGTATATGTGTATATAGTAATAATTAATAGTGGGTAGAATACCCTGAAACCGCATGGTTATTGATACACTTTAATGTTTATAATATATGTAATATTTAATAGATGGTAAATACCCCAAATCCGCATGGATACAATGGTTATGAGTAATTATTATATTGATGTATATAGAGAAGAGGATAGAGAAAGAGGGAAAGAGGGAAAAAGGCTTAATGTTATTTTGTTTTCTCACACTCTTTAACTTGTAACTTTGTTCCTCCGGACTCCTTTAATTTTTATCTATAATTATCCTTATACTTATTCTCTCTCACCCTTGTATATTGTAACTCTTCAACAATTTCAAAACACTTAAAATTATTTGAAACACTTAAATAAACTCTTCAATTCACCCTCGACAAATGGCTACAAATAAGACCTGCTAAGAAAAGTCAACCCCTAAAACAGTCTTTCTGAAAAAATAA
>CALBGD010000016.1 GCA_937893735.1 uncultured Clostridia bacterium
TGCAGAATTCGTCCGTGAGGCACACCAGCGAGTTCCCGCAGCAGTATTTCTCCACCACTTTCCGGATATTCTCCGGGACCGGGTCGGCGGCTGCGGTGTTCTCCATTATGTTGATGTACTCCTCGTAATTAAGCGAGTAGGAATAGCTCTTTACAAACTCCGCAAGCTGTGCGTTGGAGCTTGCCTCGTCACGGCAGGTGCAGCCGCAGCTCTCGCTGAACACCGGCTTATATGGAAGCTCCACGGTGTACGGCGCAAGGCTCCTGTCCTCGTATACCCTGTCCACTATTTCCAGCAGAGTGCTGGCAAGCTGCGCGTCGCTGCGCACGGCAGTGGTGAGTCGCGGTCTGTGATATTTCTCAATGGCTATTCCGTCAAAGCCAGTGACTATAACGTCGTCCGGCACCTTTATTCCGTGTTCACTGAGCTTCAGGCATACCGCCATAGCCATGGTGTCGTTGCAGCAGACGAATGCATCCGGAAGCTCCTCGCCGCTTTCAAAGAACCTGTCCATCACCTCATATGTAGGATTGTCCCAGAAATCGCCGTAATATATGTCGCCGTCCCCGAGGGTAAGCCCGTGCTGCCGCATGATGTCCCGACAGCTTTTTATTCGGGTCTCCGAAAAATCATTTCCCTTGTAACCGGCTATCAGCTTTATCCGGCGGCAGCCGTGCCGTGATATAACGTGCTCCACTATCTGCCCGAATGTCTCTCCATATCCGAAGGAAATGCAGAATGCCCCCGGCAGCGTGATATCCACTGAGATAAGCGGCACCTTATGCTCCCGGCAGCCCTGTACTATACGCTCAATTACGGAGCTCTCGTGGATAGACGCGGGAATTATTATCATCGCGTCCAGCATATCGTAATTTATCAGGCTGAATATCGAGGATTCGCCGTCGTTGCTGCCAGAGCTGTAATACATATCCCCGAAGCACTGGAATATCAGCATTCGGTATTTTTCGCCGGATTTAACGATCTCCGCAAGGCCGTCGAGCACCGATTTGGTGATGTCCTTATTTGCCGCCGCGCAGCATATTCCGACCGTCCTGACGCTGTTCAGCAAATTCCACACCTCCCTTGAAGTATATTAACTCATGGTTTTATTTTAACATATATTGCTTAAAAATTCAAGAGCCTGTAAACAACTCACAGTATATTTTTTCTATTTTCGGCGTTCCCTGTCATAAAGCCGCTTCTCAAAGCAGCCGTATGTGAACGATATCGCAAGCAGCGTCACGCCAAAACCAATGAACATCAGCGTCCTGCCCACCGCGTCCATTCCGGAGAAATCGAACAGGAACAGCTTTGCCGAGGAAAACAGCGCCAGCGCCAGACCGAACCGCCGCAGCAGCGCGTTCCTTTTTGCGAAGCCTATGCCTATCCACGCCGCCGCAGTCAGCAGATAGACTATGCTGATGACGCAGCTTGTGAACGCCGCCCAGCCGTTGACCCCAAGCACCACAGTCAGGGTCATAAGCCCGTAGAACGAGGTCACCAGCCCCACCGCCCGCGCGAATTTCGGAGCCAGCGACTTTATTCGCAGAGCCATATCCAGCGCCGCCAGCACTGAGGCGATATTCACCGCGCAGTATGCTGTCACGGCGATAAGCCCTCCGCCGCTGCGGTTTGCCGTGAAGTTCGCCGCCAGAAGCATACACATTCCGAATGAATAGAGCGCAAGCGAGGCTCCCGCAGAAGCGCCCTTCCGCAGGAACTTAAGCTTCCCCGCTGCGAATCCCAGCAGCATCCATATCGCCGCGACAAGCAGATTTTCGTACAGCCTGTCAGCGGAGGAATCCAGCGCCGGGATAAGCTTTTGCGTAATAATGTACACGCCGAAGAATCCTGTGTTGAACAGCACTCCCACGGAATAGAACTGGAAGCCAAGTCCGCGCCTGCCTTTAAGTGCAAACGCCGCCATAAGAGCGATCCAGAGCGCCGCATTCAGCACAAACGCAGCCGTGCGCGCTCCAGAATGTCCCCACTGAGTGACCCTGTCGAAAAGGAACAGAAGCTCCGCAAATGTAAGCGCGCCATAGCCCCAGCCGCGAAGAAGCTTCCTGCCGGAAAACAGCCCCGCAGCAGCGACAGCCGTCGCGAATACATGGAATATCATGTACGACCACACCGCCGGAAACAGCCGCAGAATGGACAGCGCCAGCGCCGTCAGCAGCAGATTTATCAGCACCCCGCACGCGCGGCTGCGGCTGCCCGTCCTGTTCACGAAGAACATGATGCAGACCACATAGACCGCCGCCAGCAGCAACGAGGAAACTCCCGCCTCAACGCGCACGGACATCAGGAAAAATGTGGGCATTATGAGCGCCAGCCCCTCCGGAATGATCAATAAAGCTGTCTGCGCCCCGGTCATACGTCCGTTTGTTTCCAGGCTGTCTAGGAGCGCTCCGCCCGCGTAGACGGCTCCCGCCGCAATAATGAACACCGTTGCATATATCCCGGAGAGTTCGTCCATGAAGATGTAGATTCCCATGCCCCTGTCCACAGTGCAGAGATATATCCCCTCATAGAATATCAGTCCGGCAGCCACAAACTGCGGCGAAGAAAAGCCGAATTTTCGGCATATCAGCGCATTACCGGCGTGGAGCGCCACAAGAAGCACTCCGCTGAGCAGATATCCCACTTGTGAAGCTGCGGTCATCATCGTCAGCATTGCGCCGACAGCCGTGATTATCAGCAGCGTGCGCGACCTGTACCGCACTGCCAGCAGAAGCCCCGCGAGGGCGGTCAGCCCTCCTATCAGCAGAGCCCAGTCCCCGGTGCAGCGCAGCCCGAATCTTCCGGACATCATCGCGATGAACAGCTCCGAAATCCCGCCAAATATCAAAGTATTTCCGAACACCAGCGAGCCTTTTTTCCGGAATACCCCGCCGAGGAACACCATAACCGCGCCCAGCGCGAGGATCATCGCCAACCGCAGCCATTCGGCGATAACTCCTCCGGACACCGCCGAAAACGCGATAACGCCGATGATTATAAAAATAACGCCTATCTTGCTGAGGATATTCAGTCCCACGAACATCTCGCCGCCTGACGGCGAGCCGCTCTGCTTCTGAGAATGATTTTCGCTCATATCAGAACTCCCTTCCAGACCAGTTTCTGTCCAAAAAAACGCTGAACAAGCGGGTGCTTTATTCAGCGTTTCGTGATTATTTGCTTTTATACGTATTCGTAGCCGTAGCTGAACGGGTCTACCGCCGTACCGTTTACACGTGTCTCGAAGTGCAGGTGGTTTCCCGTTGACCAGCCGGTGGTGCCGACATATCCGATAACGTCGCCCTTGTTCACCGTCTGACCTGCCGTCACGGTGACTCCGCTGCAATGCGCGTATACGGTGGAAAGTCCGCCGCCGTGGTCGATGATGATGTAGTTACCGAAGCCGCCGTGCGAGCCGCCGTCGCCGTAAGCTGTGATGATGGTGCCGCCCTGCGCCGCGTAGATGTTCTTGCCGCCTATGCCCGCATTTCCGACGTCAATGCCGTAGTGCGTCCTGTTCATCGGGGCATCCCAGCCAAAGTAGGTGGTTATGTACTGGAGGTTGCTGTCAAGCGGCCATCTGAAGCCGTCCGAGCTGTAAACCGGGGCGCCGCTGTTCTCGCGCTGCTTCTCCCGGATAAGCTCCTTAATAGCCTCGTTGATAGCTTCAACTTCCTCCTGCGAAGCGTTCACCTCGCTCTGTATCTGGTTCACCTGATTCTGGAGGCTCTGGCTCTTGCTTGCGATATCCGCGATATCCTGCGTGCGCTCCTGCGCTATGCCCTGTACCTCCGTCTTTTTGTCCTCAAGGTCGCTGAGCTCCTGCTCGAGCGCTTTCTTTTTATCAAGGAGGTCCGCCTTGTCGCTGTTGAGCTTCGCAATGTCGGATTCTAGCCCAGTGATTAGGTCCTGCTGATGATGTATGTCGTCCAGCAGACCGTTCATGAAATCAAGGTTCTGGCTGCTTATATTCTGGATAACGTCAACGTAGGTAAAGAAATTGTACCAGTCGTCCGAGCCCTCCAGCAGCGGGAGCGTGTCGGAGGTATTGTTCATGTACAGCGCGCGTATCAGCTTTGAAAACTTCTGGAGATTCTGCTTGTTCTGCGCTTCTAATTCCGCGATATCGTCCTTGGTCTTGTCTATCTCGGCCTCTTTTTCTGCGATATCCTGCTCAACGAGGTATATCTCGTTCTCCTTGGCGGCGACCTTTTCCTGCTGGGTGGTTATCAGCCTGCCATAAGTGCTTATCTCATCGTTTATGCCGACAAGCTGCTGTTCAAGCAGGGTCTGCTGATAATCGTTCGCCTCCACGATGTCGCTGAGATTGCCTATCTGCTGCTGGCGCTCCTCGTTCTGCGCCTTTATGCGCTCCGCCTTCTGCTCCAGCTCTGCGATCTCCTGATCGTAGTCCTTGGTGTCCGCGAAGGCTCCGCCCCCGCTGACCATCACCGGAGCCGCAGCCGCGGCTATCGCCGTCATCACTGCGCAGGCCCTGCGTAGTATTCCTTTCATTAACTTATTCCCCATGAGTAAAACCCCTTTGCCATTTGAACATATGCTGTTTCTTTATCCGCCGAAAAATCGGCGCTTTATACAATAATTATACACCATTCCGACACATTCTGTCAAGCGCTGCCAAAAGGAAAAAACTCCTTTTCACAGTTTTTTCAGAACTCACGCCTCCCCGTCCTCGGAGAGCATACCGTCAACATATGTGGAGATAACGCTCCCCTCGTCGCGCGTTTTCCTTACCTCGATACGGTTGGCGCTGAAGCGCTGCTTCAGCGCGTCCACATGGGAAACTATGCCTATTGTACGGTTCTGGCTGCTGAGGCTGCTTATCACGTCTGCGGCTATCTTTGCGCTTTCATTGTCTAGGGAGCTCAGTCCCTCGTCCACGAACAGCATTTCCGAGGAGTGCCCCGCGCACCTGCTGACGGCGTACTCCGAGAAGCCCAGCGCCAGCGCGAATGAGGCAACGAACCTCTCGCCGCCGGAAAGCGTGCCCACCGGGCGCCACACCGTTTTCTTTATCCTGAGCTTATCCAGCACATAGAGATTCAGCCCGGAGGTCACGGTATGTCCGTTGGACACAGCGCTCAGCGAAAGCTCGTACCGCCCCTGTGACATTTTGTCGAGGTACTTGTTCGCGTAATTCAGCACCTGCTGGAACTTTCTCATCTGGACATAGATTTCAAGCGACAGCTTTTCGTTTGGCTCCTTGGAATCCTTTCTGGATTTCGCGTCTGCGGGCTTTTCCGCTTCCCTGTCGTCCACGGCGCTTGCTATGCTCTGTATTATCTCAGCCTTGTGCTTTATCTCCGCGTACTTTTCGATGTTCTCCGAAACAGTCCTTATGCAGTCCTCGCAGGAGGATATTCCTGTCACATAGCCGTCCCTTATCGTTTTCAGCTCCTCGGTCTTTTCCTTTATCTCGGCGCTTCTGGCGTTGAAATCGTCCAGCTTCCGCTTCTCGCGGCTGCCGGATATCTTGCCTGCACGCTCCTTTTCGACAGTGACTGCATTGCTGTAATCGGAGCGCCAGCGGCTCACGCGCCCGCTGGTGTCGGCGATGGTGCGCTCGTCCCGGAATGAGCTTTTCAGCTCCGCGATGTCCGAGAAGCCTTTCTGGGCGAGTTTCTCCATTAACGCCGCCTGCGCCGCCGAAATGCTCTCCGCAAGCTTTCCGCACTGCTCCGTTTTCTCGCCAAGGGAGCTCTTTGCCGCCGAATTACGGTTCACCGCCTGAGTATACCTTTCGTCCGCTTTCCGCTTGGATTCCGCTATTTCCTGCGCCGCAGAATTTTTCCCGTCTATGGCGGTGCAGATATCCTGCTCCTTGCGGTCGCCGATGTCGCGGCTCTTTTCCTGCCGCAGCGCTGTTTTGGACGCGATATCCCGGCTGAGCTGCTGTATCGTTTCCCCGAGCTTTCCGATATCATCTTCCAGCTTGGCTATATCCGCTTCAAGCGCGGCTCTCCGCTCCGCAAGGGAATCAAGCGCACCGCGCGCGGCACTGCATTTATTCACCTGCTCCTGCGCCGCCGTGATTTCCCCGGAAAGCCCGCCGATGAACTCTGCCGCCGATTTCTCCGCGCCGCTCTCCGGCATTTCCGCGCCGATAACGCTCCTGTATTTCTCAGCCGCCGCAGAGCCCAGGGAGTTCTGCTCCGCTTCCATTTCGCCCAGCTTCTCCCGGAGCCCGTCGCGGGTCTGCACCGCCTCGCTCAGCTTCTCCTGAGCCCGCTCGACAGCCGACCACTCCGTGACGTCCGTAAGAGAGGCATGGTCGGGCTCCTCGGTTATCTCCCTGTGGCAGACAGGGCACACGCTGCCTATCTTCAGGTCCTTTGCGATGGCAAGAGCCGCGTCATGATGGTATTTCATCAGCACGGTGCGGTAGGCTGTATCCTCCGCTTCGGCAGCTTTCTCAGCTTCTGCGGTTTCGGCTCTCAGCTTTGCCGCCGCCTTTGAGATCCTGCCGAGCCTTTTCAGACTCTCCAGCAGTGATTCAGCGCCGGATTTACTCTTTCTGAGCGCGTCAAGGCTGCCCTGCGCCGTCTCCAGCCGCGCGGAAAGCTCCCGGTTGAGCTCTATGCTCTCAACGCATTCTGCGAGCGCATTTTTCTGAGAGCGCTTATGCTCCTCCATTCCGGAGAGCTCCTCCTGCGCCTGCTTCATCTGCTTTGTAAGCTGGTCTGTCTCGGAGCTTATCTGCTGGACCTCCCGGACTTTCGGCAGCAGCTTTGTCAGCTCGTTCACCTCGCTTATCAGCTTCTCACGCTCGGCGCTGCGGGAGTCCGCATTGTTCTTTTCCTCCAGCGCGGCGGATTCCGCCTGAGCCGCCTGAGCCGCTTCGCTGCGGGCTTTCAGCAGTGCGCTGTCCGCTTCGGATTTGCTCGCATTCAGCCGCTCCCACGCGGAGTACTCCGGGCGCACCCTTTCGGCTTCCTTCCAGACGGAAAGCTCCTTTTCGAGCCGGGACACCTGCTCTTCCTCGCCGATGAACTTTTCCAGAGCCAGCCGCGCAGCCTCCCACTCCTCGATGTTCCGGTTGGCGTGTATTACCTCGTTTCGCGCCTTTTCATTGTCGATAAGCTGGTTGTTAAGCTCCTCTATCTGCCCGTCTATGGATTTCCTGACGGCTGTCCTTTCAGCGCGCAGCTTCTCTATCTCTGCGATGAGCTCCTCCGCGTTTTCCGTGCGGTATTCTCCCTCTATGCCAAGCTCCCTTCCGGTTTTCCCGATGATGTCGTCAAGCGACTTTTTGTCCTTTGAGAGCCTGTTCTTCCACGACTTTATAACGGTCTCATAGTCCTGATATATCTTCGTGTCGAATATCGGGCGGAGCGTACCGCGCCTTTCCGCCGTGTCCTCGTTGAGGAATTCGTCGAACTCTCCCTGTGCCAGCATGGATATCTGCCTGAAATTATCCGCGTCAAAGCCTATGATGGAGGGTATCGCGCTCTTTACGTTCTGCTTTCCGGAAGCAACTACCGTCCACTTGTCCGCAGATTCCTGCTTAAGAAGTATCGTGCTCGCCTTGCCCACGTCCACCCACGGGTTGGAGTATGTGGTGGCGCTGGAGGATTTGGAGCCCCTCTTTGCGCGGGTCTTTTCCTCGTCTATCTGGGTTATCCCGCTGAATTCCGAGGGAGAACGGCTGATAAAGTACCGCTCCGTGCCGTTGCCGCCGTTAACGGTGAACACAAGCTGTACATAGCTCTCATCGTTGGGCTTGGCGTCCTGATTGCGGAGCGTCCCCATGTTCTCCTGACGGAGCGAGCCGCACGCCTTGTCGAAAAGCGCGAAGCATATCGCGTCGAATATCGTGGTCTTTCCCGCGCCGATATCGCCGGAGATAAGGAACACCCTGCCCCTGTACTTGTCGAACCTGATACGCTGATATTTCGCGTAAGGTCCGAACGCGCACATTCTCAGCTCTTCTATTATCATACGGCACCTCCATTTTCCTCGTCCTCGCTTATCACGGGATACCTGTCGCAGAGCCTGTTCAGCGTTCCGTCCCGGGAGGCTTTCTTCGTCAGCTCAAAGATGTATTCCGCCGCGGAAAGCACCTCGTCCGTGATGTCCTCGCCGGTCCTCTGCCTGAAGAACTCCGCAAAATCCTCGCGGAAGCTGTCCTCGCGCACCTCAAATCCGAACTGCCCGGAGCTTTCAGCGGCGCTCTTTTCCTCGTCCACCCGGACGGTCAGGTAAAGCGGGAACTGCTTCCTCAGCCGCAGCTCAAAATCGCCCGGCACGTCGGAGCTTGTCAGCACGATGTAGAAATAGTCGCGGGAGGCGTCCTTATCGGCATAATACGCCATGATATCATCGTATGTTCCCCGGACTGCGACCACCCGGTGCTTCGGCGAAAGCGGGATATGGCTGACCGAAACGCTTCCGTCGTCCGCGAGGTCTATCACATCGACAGACTTTTCGGTCACGCCCTCAATAATGGAGCCCCCCGTCTGCTCCACGGGAATGGGAGAAGCGGGGTCAAGGCTCCTGTTAGCCTCATTCTGGGAGAAGCACAGCGGCGAGCCGCAGTAACGGACATTATCCTTTCCGCAGGGATTCGACCCGCTGTGGAAGTGCCCCAGCGCCGTATATGAGAATCCCTCGAACACGTCCGGGGATATGGTCTGCTGCGCGCCCGCCTCCCTGCCGGAAAACGCGCCCACCGCCTGATGCGACACAAGGATATGCGGTCTGTCGTGCGCGCCGGGCTCCTGCCATACCTTCCGGAGGACGTATCTCACCGCGTCCTCAGTGCTGGTTATGTCCTGCGCCGCCTCCGGGAATTCCGCCTTTACCATCGACATGGTGATGTACGGAAGCATCACGATGTCCACGCCGTCAAGGCGCTCTATCCGGTAGGGGTTCTCTCTTGAAAACGGTCTCGGGATAAACAGGTGGGCCGGGGTCATGACGGATTCCAGCGAAGCAAGCCGCACGGCGCTGTCGTGGTTTCCGCTGGTGCAGAAGACCTTTACGCCTTTTGCATACAGCTTCCCGAGAAATTCCCCCCACAGCGCCTCAGCCTCAGACGAGGGATTCTCCCGGTCGAAAATATCCCCGGCAGCTATTATGCCGTCAATGTGCTTCTCATTTTCCGCCCTTTTAAGGACGTTTTCCGCTATCTCAGTCAGCAGGATATGCCGCAGGTCGTCCGTGAGGTCCATTCCGCAGAGCGTTATCCCGATGTGGATATCGGAAATGTGCAGAAATCTTTTGCTCATATTTTTCCCCTTTCGCCGGAATCACATCTTCCACTGGTCGTTCTGGTTGATGATGAGTATATTTTTGCCCCAGCATAGCCGGGGCAGAAATTATATTACCTTGTTACTTTGTCTGCTTGGCAGCCTTTACAAGCGCCGTTATGTAGGTGGGATACTCCCATGCGAGCGTATCGCGGTGGATCATGCCGTAAATCTCGCTGCCGTAGCCGTAGGCGTTGTTGTCCCACAGAAATATAGGTATGCCATTTTCGCCGAACACCTTAGGGAAATACTTCGCCCAGTTCAGTCTATCAGTGAGGTTGTTCTTGTTGACTGTGCCGCACTCGCCGATAATAGCGCCCACGCCCTTGCTGATGAACCTGTCATACAGCGTGTCGGAGAGCCACTCCAGCTCCCTTGTGCTGTTGCTGTCGTCTGGGTCGAACTTTGTGGTACCGTCCCCATTCATCGCGAAGTTATAGGGGGAATACGCGTGCACCGACACGATAAGGCTCTTGTCGTCCGGCACGGTGAAGCCGTCCACCGCGGAAGCGCTCGCCGCGTAGGTGGGTATCATCAGCGCGCGGTAGCGGTTGTTTCCTCCGGTCGCGCGGACCGTCTCAACAAAGCACTTGTTGTACTCGTTGACAACGCTTCTGCCCTCGGAGTTGCCGCCGTTCCATTCGTATTTTGTGTTTCTCCAGCGCGGCTCGTTCATGCCCTCGAATATCAGGCGCTCGCCGTAGCCCTCAAAGTGCTCCGCTATCTGCGTCCAGAGCTTCTTTATCTTCTTCTTTACGTCCCTCAGAGTGGACTCATACGGGTCGTTCCAGTTCTCATGGTGAGCGTTAAGGATAACGTACATACCCTCGTCATAGGCGTAGTCTACGACCTCCTGGACCCTGTCGAGCCAAGCTTCGTCAACGTTGAAATCGTCGTCAAGGTGATTGAACCATGTCGTCGGGATACGCACGCCGTCAAAGCCTGCGGCTTTTACTGCGAGGATAAGCTCCTTGGTGGCTTTGGGGTTGCCCCAGCTAGTTTCGCTGTCCGTACTGGAGCCTGTCGCGTCAAGGGTGTTGCCGAGATTCCAGCCGATGGTTATATCCTTGCAGAGCTGAACCGGATCGACCGGGGCGGTCAGCACGTCATCGCCCTTTACCTCGTCCGAAACGCCGGAATCCGGCTGCTGAGCCAGCCCGAGCTGCTTTGCCGCATTGTCTGCCTGCGGTCCTGTGAGCATTGTGATAGTCGTGAGAAGCGCTATCGCCTTGGTTATTACATTTATCATTATCCTGTCCTTTCCTTTGCCGTTATGCCGCGGAGGATTCAGCGGCGGCCTCGCCGGAGGCTCCCTTCATCATGCCCTCGAGAAGCACGGGATATCTTACCTGATTGAGCTGGCGGTCGAACAGGCCGAACGTCTCTCCGCTCAGGAATGCGCCGTTGTCCCACCAGAAGCAGGGAATGCCGATAGCCTTGAACTTCGAGAAATAGTACTCCGCCCACTGTGCGCGGTATTCCTCGTTGTCGCGGTTCATCGCGCCGCACTCGCCGATGATGACTGCCTGTCCCTTGCTGATGAACAGCCTGTCCAGTACCTCCGCGAGAGTGTCTATGTCAGAGGTGCACCCCGGCTTGGAGGCTAACCACTTGTCACTTCCCGGATTCTGCAGTGCGAAGCCGTATGGTATGTATGCGTGTACGGAAACTATCAGACGGTCATCGTCCGGAATCTCCAGCGCCGCAAGCGCGGGCTCAGTGGAATTCGCCGCGTATGGGCACACCATCAGGAAGCGGTACTGATTATTCCCGCCGGTGGCTCTCACTGCGTCAACGAACACCTGATTCAGATGGTTAACGACCGTCCTGCCCTCTTCGTTGCCGCCGTTCCACTCGAAATCAGTGTTCTTCCAGCGGGGCTCGTTCATGCCTTCGAAAATAAGGTGCTGGTCGTAATCCTTGAAAGCCTCCGCTATCTGCGTCCAGCTGCTGGTCATCTTCGCGGAGATCTCCTCTTCCTTGTCGGCGTAGGGCTGGTACCATTCCTCGTGGTGCATATTCAGGATAACGTACATACCTATGTCGTAGGCATAGTCCACTATCTCCTTAACGCGCGCCGTCCACTCGGGATTTATATTGCCGTCATCGTCCATCTGGCGCTCCCATGTGGTCGGAATGCGCACCGCGTTGAAGCCCGCGTCCTTTACCGCCTGAATGAGCTCCGGCGTGGTGGCAGGATTGCCCCAGCTCGTTTCCTGAGAAAGCCCGCTGCCGCCGGTGGCGTCCAGAGTGTTGCCGAGGTTCCAGCCGATTTTTATATCAGCCGTGAGCTGCATCGCGGTGAGCTCCGTGTCGAATTCATCGGCGGTCTGGACGTTCTCTGTTCCCTGACCGTCCGCCCCGCTTTCCTGCGCGGACTTCGAACAGCCAGCAGCCGTAAAGCATAGTGCCGCCGCCATCAGCACGGCTGTTATCTTCCTGAAATTCATTGATTTTCTCCTTGCATTTTCACACAAATAAAATACTGCGCCTTAATGCGCACAATAATATTATACAATATCAGCGCCGTATCGTCAAGAGAAATTGAGCATTATTTATAATTTATAATAAAGTGAGAAATAGCTGATACAATTTCCCACATTGACTTTTTCCCGCCGCTGTGCTAAAATATACACATAAAATCATGGAGGTGCGTTCATGCAGAAGAAATGGTTCTTTTTCGGCGGCGCTGCGGTGTGCCTTATAATAGCCGCTTCCGCTGCGGTACAGCTTATAAGCTCCGCCGGGAAGCAGGGCACCGGCTCAGTGCCGGAGCTCATACTCCCGACTGCCGAGCAGAGCTCCGAGGCCCCCGCTCAGACCACCGCTTCAACCGCAGGAAAGACCCGCCCTCAGACCGCACAGCCCGTGGAATCTGCGCCGGAAACCTCCGCAGCAGAGCCCACGGCGGAGGTCAGCACCTCTGCGCAGCCGCAGACCTCAGCCCCGGCAGAGAGCACCGCAGCTTTGACAAAATCCGCACCTGAAAGCACGGCCTCAGCTCCACCCGCGACA
>CALBGD010000017.1 GCA_937893735.1 uncultured Clostridia bacterium
CAGCGAACAGTTCCATTGTCTTCGGACCGATATCCAGACCCATCATGTCAGCCGGGATCTTGTCGGAATCAACAACGGAAACCTCGATCGGAGCGTCGATAGGATCAGGGAATGCCTTAGCGATAGTTGTATCAACAGGGAGGAGCAGCTTCTTGCCGAGCTTCTCAGCCTTCTCGATCATCTGCTTGCAGTAGTCGATCTTCTCATCGTCAACGAGGGAGGTACCAACCTCATAGCCCTTAGCCTTGAGGAATGTGTAAGCCATACCGCCGCCGATAATAAGTGTGTCGCACTTCTCAAGCAGGTTGGAGATAACATTCAGCTTGTCAGCGACCTTAGCGCCGCCGAGGATAGCAACGAACGGGCGAACAGGGTTCTCAACAGCGTTGCCGAGGAACTCGATCTCCTTGTTCATCAGGTAGCCGACAGCGGTCTCCTTCATGAACTTTGTAACGCCTACTGTGGAAGCGTGAGCTCTGTGAGCGGAACCGAAAGCGTCCATTACGAAGATGCCGTCAGTGAGGTCTGCCAGCTCCTTGCTGAACTCCTCGCCGTTCTTGGTCTCTTCTGCGCCGCGGAAACGTGTGTTCTCAAGAACAACGATCTCGCCGTCCTTCATCTCAGAAACAGCCTTCTTTGCGATGTCGCCTGTTACTCTGTCGTCCTTAGCGAAAACTACCTTTGTATTTACGAGCTCAGCCAGTCTGTCAGCAGCAGCCTTGAGGGAGAACTTCTCCTCCGGGCCGTTCTTCGGCTTGCCGAGGTGAGAGCAGAGGATTACCTTTGCGCCGTTCTCAACCAGCTTGTTGATGGTGGGAAGAGCTGCGGTGATTCTGTTGTCGTTGGTGATCTTGCCGTCCTTCATAGGTACGTTGAAGTCAACGCGGACGAGCACCTTCTTGCCCTTTACATTCAGGTCTTCTACATTCTTCTTGTTCAGTTTGCTCATTGTTATTATTTCCTTTCATAATGAAAATATTGAACATACTAAAGGCACATAGTACCCCTTGGATTCTATTTTACTATATTTCAGTAAAATTTGCAAGTCCTTTTTTGCATATTTTCTGATATTTTTGTACATGAGCCGTTCTTCGGATCATTCTGCTGGAATATCAGCACAGCCCGCCGCCTTCCGGAAAGCGCTCTCCAGTTCCCTTGCCCGCCTGAGCATTGCCGGTATCCCGGAGGTCTCGCCGCTCCTGGCGCAGGAGCAAATCTGCGCATAGATGTCATACAAGGGCTCCAGTGCGAGATTCCCGGCGGAGCCTTTCAGGGTATGCGCACACTTGCCGACGTTCTCCCAGTCGTGCTCAGCCGCCATCTGTTCCAGCTTGGTAATGTTGTCGGAACGGAAATAGAGCAGCAGGCACTCCTCGTAGAGCTGCCCCATTCCGGCAAAACGCTCGTCTGCGGCTTCCTCGTTGAAGCCAGCCGCCGCAAGCGCACTGAAGTCTATTTTACAGCCTTCGCTGTTCATTCCTCCGATTCCTCCTCAGGCTGACCGGCGCGGATACCCGTGGTGAGCCATTCGCTGTTGAGCTGGCACAGCAGGCGGGCGTCGATATACGCCTGACCAAGAGTCAGTATCGTCTGCCCCTGATAGTTTCCGGACGGCATCTGCTCAACGACAAGAGCAATATCCGGATCCTCCTCATCGGTGAGGCAGAGCGGCAGCATAAGCGACATGGAATTGCGCTTGGGGTAATAGGACGGTATAGCGGTCTTATAATTGCGGCTGACGCGCTTCTTGGCAAGCTCTATCGAGTCCTTTATGCGGTTCTGGATCCTGACAAAAAGCCTGTTGTTGTCGGTGAGTATCTGGCGGAGCTGCTCGTAGAGCTCGCGCTTGCGGAAATTATCAGACGTTGTGCGGAGCTCCGAAACGATGTCGGCAGCCTCGCGGGCGTCCGTGAACTGCTCCGCAAGGAACTGGAGCGGCAGACGGTCAACATTGTCGATGATTATGTGGTCGAAATCCGTCAGGAGCTGGCGTTTCACGTCAAAGAAGAGCTGCTCGCCGCGCTCAAAGTAGCTCGGCGGCTCCGGAAGCGGGCTGAAATAATTAACTATCTGCTTTCCGAGGGTGCGGTTCGCCGCCGTACAGAACCCTGTGAATTTCCATTCGGTCTCACAGCCGGGGTCGTTGGGCGTGAAGCAGGCGTAAATGTCATCGTAGTGCTTATCCACAAGACCAGTATTGAAGCAGGCGAACTGCCTGTCGCCGGATATGCGCACCTTGTCCTCGCGGGTAAGGCGGTAGAACGTATACTTTATATACTGAATAAGAATGTGGTAATCCCTGTGCTGCGAGCCTGCGAAATCCCAGCTCTCCGGAACAGCCTTCTCTGCAAGCTCTGTCAGGAACGCGCTCCAGCTTCCAAGGAACGCGAAATTCTCCAGACGTCTGCCCGGCTGGACCATGCGCGGCTCCCTTGTTCGGAGCTGTGTATCTACGAAATTCAGGAACCACGGCTGTCTTCCCTCGTATGTGGAGGGCTTCAGCGTGAGCTCCACCGAAGTTCCGTCGGAACGGTTCCAGCGGCAGGGGAAGATCATCTTTCCATCGTAGAATCTTACTGAATTCTCTGCCTTCGCCTTCTCAAAATCAGCGGAAAGATCCGCGCGGAGTTCATTCATATCACAGTGGACGCTTGTC
>CALBGD010000018.1 GCA_937893735.1 uncultured Clostridia bacterium
CCCTCCTCTCCGCTTTCATGGAACGGAAGGCTGTACGTTGCGGCTGACGACGGATTCTATATTCTGGACAACCTTAATATGGAGGTTTCATATGTCCTGAACGAC
Organism: uncultured Clostridia bacterium; assembly: GCA_937893735.1. GTDB lineage: Bacteria > Bacillota > Clostridia > Oscillospirales > Ruminococcaceae > CAG-115. The sequence goes on from CALBGD010000018.1 coordinate 106, forward strand.
ATTAAAGGCGGCTGCACTCCGCAGGTGCACTACGGCAGCGGCCCTTATATCTACACGGTTGCTCCGCGCGAGGACAGATGGGCAGTGTACTGCGTCCGCGACATGGACGAAGAAACAGAGCCGACCTATTCGATCCTTGCCCAAATGGAAGATTACTCCCATGGGGCATTCTGCGCCTCCGCAGATGGTACGCTGTTCTTCCTTGACGCTGTCGGGCGGGTCTATGCGCTGACGATCGCACCGTTTGACGTGCTGGGGCTCATAATAAGGCTGGTAGTCCTGCTTGCGCTGATGGCACTTGTGTTCATCTGGTTCAAGAAGATGGCCGACCGGCGCGCAGCGCTCCGACCCAAATACTGATTTAGAAATTCTCAATTAATAGAAGAATATTTTTACAAACTCTATTGATTTTTCTGCGAGAATGTTGTATAATATAGATAAATCATAGAGTATCTGCACGTCACCCAGTACGGAGATACCCAACAAAACAACACAAAGGAGCGTCCGCAATGGAAAGCAATATACTCTTGGAGAGCGGTACAAACGAACTTGAAGTGCTTGAATTTATGGTCGGTGAGCAGAGCTTTGGCATTAATATTGCCAAAGTCACCGAGATAATGAACTATCAGAAGATGGTTCCCGTGCCTGATTCACACCCGGCATTCGAGGGCGTTTTCACTCCCCGCGACAAGGTAATTTCTGTAATCAACCTTCACACCATACTTCACAAGGAAAGTCCTGACCCTGAGCATGATCTGCTTATCATCTGCCACTTCAACGGCAAGGATGTAGGATTCCATGTTTCATCGGTCAAAGGAATCCAGCGTATTTCCTGGGAAGATATTGAGAAGCCGCCGGCAATGACTGGAGACAAGGCTAACAATATCGCAACAGGTATTGCGAAATTCAAGGACAGAATCGTGCTTATTCTTGACTTTGAGAAGATAGTATCCGACATGGATCCTACGGCGGCATTTGATACTTCTGGGGTTTCACATACTGCTTCCGACAAGGCAGACAAGCATATTGTCATCGCAGAGGATTCGCCGTTCCTGAACACACTTATTGTAAACACACTTCACGATGCCGGATACAAGAATGTTGTTCATTTTGACAACGGCAAAGATGCATGGGACTATGTAAACGGTCATAAGGATCTCGGCGGAAACATTCTCGACCAGATCTCCTGTGTTATCAGCGACATTGAAATGCCTAAGATGGACGGTCATCATCTGACTAAGCAGATAAAGGACGATCCGGTGCTCAAAGCAATTCCGGTTTATCTGTTCTCTTCGCTTATCAATGATCAGATGCGGATCAAAGGCGAAAGCGTTGGCGCTGATGGCCAGTTCTCCAAGCCGCAGATCGGTCAGCTTATTCAGTACATAAACGAACATATATAAAGCTAAAGGGGCTGCATTTTGCAGTCCCTTTTTTTCTATATGAAGTACTCCCGAAACCGCCGCTTTGCACAGGACAGCAGGTTCGCTGCTCTGTGTAAATAAAACCATCGCTTTGACACTTGTGCGGACAGATATATTTTTTGCCCCGGCTGACCGGGGCAAATATTGTTTTTTCAAATGCCCGCTGCACAGGCATAAGGGCATTTAATCGCCAGATTGAAAAGAAAGTTCACTCTCAATTTTTTATTCTTGTTCTGTTTTTACTGTTTCTTCCTCTGACTTTTTTCTGCGTTGTTCATCAGTTCTGCGCAGCCAGTCGGTTATAAGCAGCATCACAGCAAGCCCGGCCAAGCCAACTCCCGTGAGGATAAGTCCTGTACTGAGACCTGCGGGATAGAAATTCAGTACGATCGTGTGCTCTCCCTCCGGAACCGATAAGCACAGCAGCGAATCAGAAAGGGTTGTTTTCAGGCTGACGTACTCGCCGTCTAACATGGCACTCCAGCCCTCCTCAGCTGGGATAGTCGTGAAAAGCGCACAGTCATTTTCTGCATTGACCTTGATTTCCAGCGTACAGCCGCCTGTTCTTGTGAGCTCTGTGTCCGCGTTAAGATTCTGGATAGTTGAATTAAATTTACCAAGTGCCGTTTCATCAATATAATAGAACCATGCGTTCGTAAAGTATACAACATCGTCAAGAAGCTTCAGCTTTACACGGAACTGATCTCCCTTTTTATAGGTTCCGAGGTACTCAATACTGTAATTTTCATACAGGAAATAGTTGCCTCGATACACTTCATTGACAAAAAGCTGAGTTTCACGCTCATACTTTGTTGGCAGATACATATACACCGGACCGTCCTCCGGAGCAGTGACTGTGTATGATATCCAAGCTTCCGAGTCGGTGTTGGATTTACGGTAGCTGTAATGTGCGTCCGTTGTGGAACCTATGCGTATATTATCGCTGTCAAATGTAACATCGTCTATCGCCTTGAAAATGGACCCGCCCTTTTTTCCGGTTAGCATGAGCGCAAGCTTATTCTGAGCCTGAAACGGCGAGTACTCGTTGATATCGTATCCGATTATATCCTTATCCGCAAGGTAAGCTATCCCGAGGTCGTCGGTATTCTTATAAACCTTTATTGCTGTGTCCGTTTTAACCGGAACAGTTTCTGTGTAGGGAACGGTTTTTTTATCGGTCGCGAAAATATAGCGTACTCCGAATACGTCATCAGTGAACATCGTTGCGCCGTCATATCTTGTGTAGTGCTCTCTGCCGGCAAATCCAAGCGACTTCAACAGCTCAATGGATTTTGCATTAAGCGTGCTGGAGCTGTGGCTCATACCGTACATTCTGAGCGCAATCGGGTCGTTAACACAGCGGTGGAATGTTTTTTCCATGCGATAAAAGCCAGGATCGCTTTCGTGTATCTGCTCAGTCACTTCCCGAGTCAGCGGAATATCCCAGCGGTAACTTTCGCGGGTCGAAAATACGATGTCATCATGCATCTTGTACAGAGAATGTGTGGTGTTAAGTCCAGCCTCCGCACAGACAAATACGGTAAGCGCAATGCAAAGCACTTGGCTTGACATCTTTTTTCGATATGCCCAGGCAAGTATAAGTACTATCGCCAGTATAACGAGCGGAATCCCGACAGTCAAAACCTGTTCATAATGCTCCCCATCGTCTGCAAGGTCAGCGTATAGGAGCATTGTAAGCAGAATCACAAATGCCTTTCCGAAGCTCTTCCCCGGGACCTTGTTCAGTTTGTCGAACGCCTGTGCTCCGAAAACTATCAGCAGGAAGCTCACCATGAACGAATAGCGGTAAGGAAGCCAGTTCGGCATCTGTCCGCCGTGCCACATCATATCCACAGGACGGATATACATACAAAGCACCATCAGACCGATAAATACAGCGCTTGATATACGTTCCCGCGCCTTGAAGCTGCGGCAGGTAAAGTACATTACAGCACACACAAGCGCAAGGGTACCGCAGTAAAGTATTGGCATTCCCTCCATGCGGACAGTGTCGTACTCGGTGGGGAACAGCTTAATGAAAATATCGGCAATGTTAAAATTCTCAGCGAGCGAATAATCCGGGTCGGAAAATTCGAATTTTCCGTTTGAAAGCGATTTGTACACCGGAAGAATCATAAAACAGGACATCAGTACAGCGCATATGGATCCTGAACCGTACATCAGGACGGACCCGCAGTACTCGCCGAACTGCTTGTTTGTGCTCCTGCCGGAACAAAGATACCACAGGAAATACAACGCCGAGAAAATCCCTATCATATAGCCGATATAGAAATTCGCAACGAATATGTAAACCAGAGAAACCACATAAAGAATGAACTTCCGTTTGTCGCAGATACGTTCCACGCCCATTGCTACAAGCGGAAGAGCCACAATTCCGTCCAGCCACATGGGGTTCATTGTCTGAACTATGAAGTAACCGCACAGTGCCCACATTATTGAGAAAGAAACTGTGGTCGTCCGGGAGCACCCGCGGTGCCTGCGCAGGAAAAAAGCGCAGGTAAGTCCCGCCGCGCCCGCCTTTGCGAGCATCATGGTCATCAGTCCCTCGGTGATGAATTCCCTGGGATATATCCATACAAGAAAATTGAACGGGCTCGCAAGGTAATAACCGATTATTCCCATGAACTCCCCGGAAAGGTTGCGGCTCCAGCTATACCATATGCTTTCCTTGCCAGCGAAAACATCGTACATATAGTCATAGTAGTAGACATACTGTGCGTTCAGGTCAAGAGAAAGCACTGAGCGCTCGCCGAACGGCCAAACCTGAAACAAAATATATGACGCAAAGAGAATCACGACAGGTAAAAGGAACGACAGCCAGTATACCCGGCTGTCTGCAATGGCTTTCCCTGCGCGGAACGCTGTACGTTTCACGATTTCAATAGTGCAGTTATTTTCTGTCTGTTCCATTCTTTCCTCCGGTCGTGCGGGCGATTATGTAACGTGGACGCTGCTTTATTTCCTCGTAAATCTTCGAAAGGTAGTATCCGATAATTCCGACGCCAAGAAGAATGCAGGCTCCGGTTATGAGTATAAGCAGTATAACGGTGGAGAATCCCTCAGCAGCCTGCCCGCAGAAATACTTCACAAGCGTCTGTATTCCGAGCACCAGCGCCATTATTCCGAAAACAACCCCGACCCATGTTATCAGATGAATAGGCACATTTGTGAATGAAGTTATATTGTTCAGCGCAAAACGGAAAAGACTCTTTATGCTGAATTTGCTCTTTCCA
>CALBGD010000019.1 GCA_937893735.1 uncultured Clostridia bacterium
CAGGAGAGTCCTGCCGTGGAACCCACGGCGGAGCCGGAGGATGGGGAGAGCGGCGACGACGAAGACAGCGGCAATGAAGATGGCAGCGATGGCGATGCGGAAGATACTGAAGCAGATGCTCTCCTTCTTCCCGAGGATGAACTGATCGCCGTGTATGCGTCCAACGGCTCGTTTGACGCTTCGCTGCTCAATGGGATTCCGGCAAGCTATGATATTGGCACCGGCTCGACCCAGTGGGGAACCTTCAACGGCAAGCTTGCCTCCGGCAATGCCGGGAAGTCATATTCATCCAGCACCCTCACGCTGACATTCACCGCTGATACATATCTTTCGTTCGAGTATTCTGTCTCCTCTGAGGAGAACTATGACTGGTTCACCATAAAGCATAATAGAAGCGAGCTTGTCAGCATAAGCGGAAACAGTAACGGCAGCAAGCAGCTTGAAATGAGCAGCGGCGACACCTTGCAGTTCATATACAAGAAAGACAGCAGCGGCAACAAAGGTGACGACCGCGCATATGTATGGAACTTCTCCGCAACAGCACCCACCACTGTCACTTTCCACGCCAACAACGGCACGGATGCCGTTGAGACACAGGGCTTTTTCGGCAAAGCGGCACTGCGCCTTAACAGCTTTGCAAAGGATCACGGCGTGTTCCTCGGCTGGTCTGACAAGCCCGACGGCGATGTTGTGTACACCGACGGTCAGACCATAGAAAAGCCGGAGCAGGCGATGGCGCTTTACGCCGTATGGGCGGATGCATATGTCGTCAGCTTCGAGGGCTGCGGCAATGTAAACGTAATTCAGGGGAAGCCCCTCGGCGCGGATGCAATGCCCGCGAATCCCACACGTACAGGATATATATTCTCCGGCTGGATGAGCGGAGACACGGTCTTTGACCCGACCGCACCCGTGACCGGCGACATTTCCTGCACCGCGCAGTGGACGCCCATCACCTACACTGTCAGCTTCGCGGCAAACGGCGGCATAGGTCCCGCAATGACGGACTGCCGCCTTACCTATGACCAGCTTTTCACGCTGCCGGAGTGTTCCTATTCCCGCGACGGATACAGCTTCACCGGCTGGGCGCTGTCAAACAGCGCTTCCGCAAGCTATGCCGCCGGGGAGCAGGTGAGAGGATTGTGCACGCAGAATGGCGGCAGTATGATTCTTTATGCCGTATGGTCAGGGAATCGCCTGACGCTTACCGTTGACCTCAACTATGACACTGAGGGGCGCATAAGCAAGCGCACCTGTGTCGTCGGCAAGAATTATAACTACATCTATGATGAAACGACCGGCAAGGCAAGCTATAACGAGCTAAAAGATCCCACGCGCGACGGATATATTTTCGACGGCTGGTTCACCGCTGCGTCCGGCGGCACGGAGATAGACTATTCGTTCAAATTCGCCTCCGACAGTCCCATGACCATATACGCACATTGGACGAAGGCAGTCACCATAACCTTTGACCCAAACGGCGGCTCTATGTGGAGTAAGGTCAAGATTATACCTGTTGGCTCTACGCTGTCGCTCGGCAGCTCCTCATTCAAGCCCACCCCGCCCAACGGCAAGGTGTTCGAGGGCTGGTACACCGAAACCGAGGGCGGAACCCTGCTGACAGCCGACGTTGCATTCAGCAAGGACACAACACTGTACGCCCATTACAGGAGCGCACGTTATCTCCTCAAATTCGATGCCAATAACGGCGAGGGCGCAATGGAGAGTGTCTACGTCGATTTTGGCAAGACGTATCTTCTGCCGGAATGCGGCTTTACCAGAGACGGCTATAAATTCATAGGCTGGGGTATATATTCGTCTGCTACTAACGTCATTACATCCTTAAACCGTGAGTTCGATGACGACTATTATTACGGAAGCACTGACGGAAGCACTGACGGAGAAACCTACACCATCTATGCCATATGGGAAGAGACGACCTTTGGTCGGGCATTCAAGACCATCACAGCCGCAATTGAAAATCTTGACCCTGTGAAGAGCACGAGGTCTCTCACGCTTCCAACATCAGACACTGGCTGGACGGCGGAGTATAAAAGCTCTTCCAGACTTATAGAGATCGCCGACGGCACGGCGGAGGTCGTGAAGCTCCCCTCCTCCGGCACTGCCGCGGTGAAGCTTACCGTGACCGTGACCGACACCGCCACCGCCAAGACCGAGACGCGCGAATATACCGTCACTGTCTATTCCGCCGAGACCGTGGAGGCGGAGAAATATCTGGCGGGCGCTGTGAAGAGCCTTACCGGTAATTTCAGACCCGTCTACGGCAAAGATAAAAACGCCTGCACCGCCGTTGAAAAGCTCCTCGAAGGAAAAGGCTTCAGCGGCATAAAAGTCTCTGTTGCAGAGGAATCCGCCGACTACAACGGCTACGCCTCCATCGCAGCGGACGGAACGATAAACTACTACTTCAATCCTGCGATGTACGGCAGTCCGTCTTATTTCTATGTGCCGTTCACTTTCAGTTACAAGGGCGCATCCGCTGAAAAGAGCTGGTACACCGCCTTGAGTTGGGATTTTGGCAAGGTCGAGGAGGCTCTTAAAACCGCCGCCGAACGTCTGCCTGTGCCGTCCGAGATAAGCGACGCCATCTCCCTCTATCAGCATACGCCGAAGCAGGATGCCGATCCCGGCGAGGATGGATATACCAGTTCGATGTTCGATATTTGGAACACCGTGACTTGGAAATCGTCCGACGAGAGTCTCATAAAGATCGGCACTGCCGCAGCATGGTCCTACTCCACACCCTACACCGTGACGATACGCCCCGAAAGCTTTGACAAGAAGGTCACTCTCACCGCCACGTTGAAGTGCAACAGCGTGGACGGCGTCAGCGTTGAGAAAGCTTTCACCGTCGTTGTCAAGGGCAGCGAGACCGACCCGGACAAGATTTTGCAGCACGAGCTGGAGCAGAAGCTGGACGCGGGTTTGAAATCCCCCGGTCTGCGCGACTTTGTCACCGGAGAGCAGCTTGATAAGAAAAACGTCGTCAATGATATCCGCTTTCCGACACCGTCTGATTTCGGCGTTGACGGCAAGTATCAGCCCATTTCCATCTCCAGCAGCAACGAGCGCGTCATAGCCGCGCCCGACGTCAACAACGCCGCGCGCGCGTCGGTGTTCCGCCCGCTGCCGGGTGAGGATGCCGCTGACGTGACGCTGACCATCACCATCACCGACAAGGCGACCGGTGTCAGCGCGGCGAGGGATATTTCCGTCACTGTTCAGCCGCTGGACTCCTCCGATATTGACAGAGAGATAGCGCTTATGGCGCTTGTCAAGGCACACTACTTTGACGGCATCAAAAACGCGAACACCTCCCCCGACAAAATAACCACTAATCTGCACCCGTTCACCGAGGCGTCGCAGGGCAGCGGAGATGAGATCGTATGGGCATATGATTACGCTTCCATGACCGGGAGCGGCATCGTCCCCGTGGCAATAGACGGCTGGGAGGTCACAGAGCAGTGGCGTACCTTCAAATCCAGCAATGCCAAGGTCATCAGTCATGAAAATCTCCTCGTCACGCGTGACAAGGAGCACAAGTCCGTCACTGTGACGAGCTGGCTTTCCAGCGAGGTTTACGGCAAGTATGCCGAGCTGTATCCCAACAATGAGAAATTCAAGCTTCTCTATAAGCAGCCCGTATCCGTCACTCTGACCGTCACCGGCACTGACCCCAGCACGGATAAGCCCGATGAGAAGGGGCTG
>CALBGD010000020.1 GCA_937893735.1 uncultured Clostridia bacterium
TCTCAGCTCCGGCGAGGTAAAGAGATACCTTTCTGGTTCGAGCGTGGCTTCAACGAGGGCTTCGCTGAGCGCCGACAATCTTTCGTTTCTGAGTGTTGCCGTGCCTCCGGAAAATATCCTTGCGGAATACGAGGATCTTGCACAGGCGCATATCCGCAGGATAATTCTGCTGAAAAAAAGCTCACGCCGGCTGGAAAAGCTGCGCGACAGGCTTATCCCGCTTCTTATGAGCGGAAAAGCGTACATAAAATAAATCAAGACCGCGGAGTTTTGTGCTCTGCGGTCTGATTTTATAATCCGCGCTCTTTCAGTCCGTGTACGAGCTGAACGTAAAATTCCCTGACATCAAATCCCGGGATATCCTCGCGGTTGAGGTCGATAACGTCCGCGTGGGTGATGCCGCGCTTTCCGGTCGGGTGCAGCACCGTGAAGCTTTCGCCCCATGGCGCGGAGGTCAGCGCGACAAGACCGTCGTTGTCTCCGTCGTATTTTTTCACAAGCGGGTAGGAGAGATTAAGCGGGAAACGTCCGCTCTTCGAGTGCTTCGCGTGGGAGCCTACGCTCTGGTACAGCACGCCGGGTACGTCCGGGGTTTCCGCGTTGAACTGCTCGCAGCGGCTGTTTGTGAGGTCCGTGACCGCTTCAAGGAAGTCCGGGTGCTGGTCGCCGAGCCGCTTGAATGCGCTGTTGTAGATTTTCTCGACTGTTTTCACGAACTTCTCCGGAGCGTTGTTCAGCAGATATTCCGCGAAAATACAGCCGTGGTGAGGCGTGTTTATCGTGGTCAGCGAGGCAACGTATTTGTCCGCTCCCAGCCGCGATATGGCGTATCTGGAATCCAGCCCGCCCTTGGAGTGCGCGATGATGTTAACCTTTCCGCAGCCGGTTTTCTGAACGAGGTGCTCAATGCGCTCCGCCAGTTCCTTTGCGCTGACGCCGACCGCCGCTGCGGACTGCTGTTCGCCGTAGAATATCTCGGCTCCGTTGGCTTCCAGCTCTGCGGGGATCCTGCCCCAGTAATTCAGCACCTTGCTGTCCCGGAAGAATACCCCGTGCACCAGCAGAAGCGGGTATTTCGTGCGGCATATCTGTTCGTCATGGCGCTCTTTGTTCAGGAGCGCCTTTTCTGTTTCAAAGTCACATTCCCGGCGGACAATGCGGTAGATTATCGCCAGCATGACGAGGTTCGCGGGAGTTATCATGCCCAGAGCGATCCCCCATGCGCGGTATTTCACGCCCAGCCGCACGGAGGTGCAGTACACCCGGATAATTCCATTCCAGAAGATAACGAGTTCAGTCAGGAACAATACGGCACCGGAGGCTATCGCAGGAGCGGCGGGTATGGCTTCTGCAAGGACTCCCCACAGGGTAAAGCCGGCAATCACAAGCGATACCGTCCCGGTGACGAAGAACGCGAGGATCTGCTCCGCGCCGTCGCCCATTACTTTAAGCCGGAATGTCGGATATTTCCGGAGCGATGGATATATACAATATATAATGAGGTATATCAGGAACAGCGTCATCAGTATTATCCGCAGCGGGAGCGGCGCGTCCTCCAGCCAGAAGAGCAGGGGGCTGACAATCCCGGCGATTATCAGGATATAATGTACCAGCCTGACAACTGCATTCGCGTATTTTCCCAGCCCGGACTGGACCTTGTCCGTCGCTATTGCCGCCACTCTTTCGACCTCCTGTATCAGGGTTATCAGTCCTGCAATGAACCTCATGAGTTCTTCTCCGCAAGCCCGAAAACAGTTCTCAGCAGCCTGCCGCCCGCTTCCGTGCGGAATATCTTTTCATATGCAGAGGCAACTGCATTCATCGAAGCGCCGTCCTCGTAGAGATTCACGATGAAATCCGCTTCAATGAGTATCTGGAGGTCTCGACCCTCGATATTGTCGTAGGTATGGTGGTGAGCTATCATGTAGCATATCCGCTCGATATCCTGCGGGTTAAATCCAAGCTCCGTCAGCATTTTTTCCGCTTCTGGAGGACCAAGGCGCTCCTGGAGCTTTCCGCCGCATTCACCGTACTGCGCTTCGGCGGGCTTTATGCCGATATCGTGGACGAGCGCGGCGCATTCCAGCACGAATTGCTCATGCTCCGGCAGATTTTCGCGCAGCCCGATGTAGAGCGCAAAGGCGTGCACCTTTATGAAATGCTGTATTCTTTTCGGGTCGCCGCAGTAGTATTCTATCATCTTTTCTGTAAGCTTCTGTACCATATCGTTACCTCACGTTCTGATTTCGTAGCCGCAGCCGAGTATATCGCCGTTTCCCATATTCTCGATGTGAATGCCCTCTGCGCGGGCGAACCCGCAGTGGACATAGAATTCTTCGGCGGGCTTGTTGCATTCCGCCACCAGCAGCCGGAGGTACTTCCAGCCGCGTTCCGCCGCGAGTTTTCCGGCGAATTCAACGCACTTCTTCCCGAGCCCCTGCCGTATGAACCGGGTGGAAACTCCAAGCCGCATGATCACCGCGGCAGGGGCGTCCGGCTCATGCCATGTAATGCCGCTTATCTCGCTGTATTCATCAAGGGCGAATGCGGCGGCGATTTCACTCCCGCTGCAAAGCAGCCACAGCCGTTTTGCCTGAATATCGCCCGGGAGTGCGTCATAGGGGTAATGTTCGTTCCAGAGAATCACTCCTGATTCGTTCATGCGCTTGTATATATCAGTGTACATTTCCAGAAGCTTGGACAGATTTTCCGGCTCTGCAAGCCTGTAATTCATGTAAACTCCTCCCTTTGCTATATTGTACCATAAAATTTCGAATAATTCAACATCAAAAGGGGAAAATATCGTACAGGTAACCTCTAAAAACCTCCTTCACGGCAGATTTCTATTCCTTATATCATCTGCCGCGTTACCAAACCTTGAAATACATACAGTATTACTGCGGTTTGGTGCCTTGCATCTGATATAAGTCATGTACGAAATCTGCTCGTGTCCCGGTTTTTAGAGGTTACCCTCAGAAACGCCCGGATTCTCCGGGAAAGGAACGGGGGAAAGAAGATGTCTGAAAACGTACACACGGCACTGCCGCCGGAGCTTCCGATAGACAGCTCGCTCGACAGGAATCTTGAACGGGTGAAAGCCATGACCGGCGGCTCGTCTGACGTGATAATCAAGGACGGAGCGATGTGCGGACAGAAAATTGCGGTGATCACCTGCGAGGGAATGACCAGCACCGACACGCTGGCGCAGCTTATTTACAGCAAGCTGAATAACCTCAGCGATGAAAAAACGCTGCCGCCGGACGAGGTAATGGCGCGGATGTTCGGCGATTATCTCATTGCGGCTGAGCAGCTCGAGGTAAAGAATCTCGGCGACCTGATACTGAAAATGCAGAGCGGATTCGCGATAATCCTTGTGGACGGCTGCACACGCAGTATCGCGATAGGAATACAGGGCTATCCATCGCGCGGGGTGGACGAGCCCTCCGGGGAGCTCAACGTCCGCGGCAGCCGCGAGGGATTCGTGGAGGTTATCCGCCGGAATATGGCGCTTGTACGCCGCCGGATAAAATCCCCCACTCTGGTGTTCGAAATGTCGGTCATCGGCGAGCGGAGCAACACGGATATCTGTCTGTGCTACCTCAGCGACAAGGGCTCGCCGAAGCTTCTGGAGGACGTGAAGCGCCGCCTGAAATCCGTGAAGCTCAACACGATACTGGAGAGCGGGTATCTCCAGCCGTTCCTTGAGGGAAGCGGCGGGTGGTTTTTTTC
>CALBGD010000021.1 GCA_937893735.1 uncultured Clostridia bacterium
AGGCTGCTAAGACAGCTAAGACTGTTGTTTGGAACGGTCCGATGGGCGTATTTGAGAACCCTGTTCTTAAGAAGGGTACAGTTGCAGTTTGCGAGGCTCTCGCAGCAGCTGACGCTACCACCATCATCGGCGGCGGCGACTCTGCAACAGCGGCTATCAACCTCGGCTATGCTGACAAGATGAGCCACATCTCCACCGGCGGCGGCGCTTCCCTCGAATACCTCGAAGGCAAGGGTCTGCCCGGCATCGACGCTATTCAGGATAAGTAATTTCTGACAAACGCGGCGGGTACCTCCGGGTATCCGCCTATGGTCGTTTACAAGGACATTTTTTGAGGTATATCCATGGCAGAAGAAAAGCAGGTAAAAGAGCTTGATATTTCAGGCTCGATAACAAGGAGCAGATTCCGCGGGAGCGTGTCTGAATGCGACCTCCAGGGCTGCAAGGGCGCTCTTGTCAACCTTGACGGAATGGATCTCGCGAGATCTACCGCAAAGGGCGCGTGGATCACAATGGTCGATTTGTCCGGCGCGCAGCTTTCCGGCTGCGACCTTTCGGGAATGGATATATCGGACTGCAAGCTCGACGGAATGAGGATAAACGGTATTTCCGTGGAAGAGCTTCTGAAAAACTACAAGGAGAATACGAATATGAAGAAGAACGTAAGAAAGGCAATCATTGCCGGCAACTGGAAGATGAACAAGACCCGCCCCGAGGCTAAGGCGCTCCTCGAGGAGCTGAAGCCGATGGTAGCAGACGTTAAGGACGTTGAGATCGTAGCGTGCGTACCGTTCACAAACCTTGAGACTGCGCTTGCTGCAACAGCAGGCACCAACATCAAGATCGGCGCTGAGAACTGCCACTTTGAGAAGAGCGGCGCATTCACCGGCGAGATCTCTGCCGATATGCTGGCTGAGATGGGTGTAGAGTACGTAGTACTCGGTCACTCCGAGCGCCGTCAGTACTTCGCTGAGACCGACGAGACCGTTAACAAGAGAACAAAGGCTGCTCTCGCTGCTGGCCTGAAGCCCATCGTATGCGTAGGCGAGCTTCTTTGGGAGCGCGAGTGCAACATCACCGAGGAAGTTATCGCGCGCCAGATCAAGCTTGATTTCTTCGGCATTTCCGCTGATGACCTCAAGAAGTGCGTTATCGCTTACGAGCCTGTATGGGCTATCGGCACCGGCAAGACTGCAACCGCTGACCAGGCTGAGGAGGTTTGCGCATTTATCCGCGCTACACTCGCTAAGCTCTACGGCGCTGACGTTGCTGAGACCATCACTGTTCAGTACGGCGGCTCCATGAACGCAAAGAACGCAGCTGAGCTGCTCTCCAAGACCAACGTTGACGGTGGTCTTATCGGCGGCGCTTCCCTGAAGGCTGCTGATTTCACAGCAATCATCACCGCAGCAGTCAACGGCTGAGATACCGTGCCGGATCTCCGGTCAGGTATTCGTTAATGATATTCCCACGGGGCGGCGCGTTTCCGCCGCCCCGATTCTTAACTCAAAAGTAAGGAGTAACAAACTATGAAGGCTAAAAAACCTGTTTTACTGGTAGTTATGGACGGCGTAGGCTTCTCCAAGACCCACCTCGGCGACGCAGTGGGCGAGGCTCGCACACCTACCCTCGACTGGATGCTGGCAAACTGCCCGAACACACGCCTCAAGGCTCACGGCGATGCAGTTGGTCTGCCCTCCGATGACGATATGGGCAACTCCGAGGTTGGCCACAATGCAATTGGCTGCGGTCAGATCTACTCTCAGGGCGCAAAGCTCGTTAACGAGAGCATCGAGAGCGGCAAGATGTATGAGTCCGACGCTTGGAAGGAGCTCGTTGCCAACGTAAAGAGCAAGAATTCCACAATGCACTTTATCGGCCTGCTTTCTGACGGCAACGTACATTCCAACATCAAGCACCTCTTCAACATGATAAAGAAGGCAAAGTCCGAGGGTATCTCCAAGGTAAGAGTACACGCACTGCTTGACGGCCGTGACGTTCCTCCGCAGACTGCGCAGATCTACATTGAGCAGCTCGAGAACCTGTTCGCAGAGCTGAACGACGCTACATTCGACGGCAAGATCGCAAGCGGCGGCGGACGTATGAAGATCACCATGGATAGATACCAGGCTGACTGGCCGATGGTAGAGCGCGGCTGGAACGCTCACGTTCGCGGCGAGGGCAGACAGTTCGCAAACGCTATGGACGCACTGAACACACTCCGTGCTGAGACCGGCGTTGCAAGCGACCAGGATCTCCCGGCATTCGTTATCGCTGAGAACGGCGAGCCGGTAGGCAAGATCGTTGACGGCGACAGCGTAATTCTGTTCAACTTCCGCGGCGACCGCGCTATCGAGCTTTCCATGGCATTCGATATGGTTGAATTCGACCACTTCAACAGAGGTCCGAAGCCCGACGTATGCTACGCAGGTATGCTCCAGTATGACGGAGACCTGAAGCTCCCGGCACGCTTCCTCGTAAATCCTCCGGAGATCACAAACACCATGACAGAGGTGTTCGTAAAGAACGGCTACAACGAGTACGCTATCTCCGAGACACAGAAGTACGGTCATGTAACATATTTCTGGAACGGCAACCGCAGCGGCAAGGTAAGCGAGGAGCTTGAAACCTACCGCGAGATCCCGTCCGATAACGTTACATTCGATCAGCGCCCGTGGATGAAGTCCGCCGAGATCACCGACTGCCTTATCGAGGCTATAAAGAGCGGCAAGTATGACTTCCTGCGCTGCAACTACCCGAACGGCGACATGGTAGGCCACACCGGCAATATGGACGCGACCGTTATCGGCGTTGAGTCCGTTGACCTTGCGCTTACCCGTCTTAAGGCTGTTTGCGACGAGTGCGGAGTTACAATGCTCATCACCGCTGACCACGGCAACGCAGACGAGATGCTCGAAAAGAACAAGAAGGGCGAGATCCAGGTAAGAACTGCACACTCCCTGAACCCTGTTCCTTTCATCATCTACGACAAGGATCAGAAGTTTGAGATCAAGCCGTCCGACAAGTACGGTCTTGCAAACATCGCTCCGACTGTTCTCAAGATCTTCGGTCTTGAGGCTCCTGAGTGCTGGGAAGACAGCATGATCTGATTTCCTGACGGAATATAAATTACGGCGCTTCGGAAGAGGCGCCGTTTTTATGTAAAAAATCATTCATTGTTATTGACCTTTTGCCAATTTTGTGGTACAATAAATAAAAAGTGCGGGAGGGCGTGTCATGACTGGAGATCAGGTGTTCGAGCAGCGGTTCGGGTTCAGGGCAAAGGGCGAGTTCAGGTGCAGCTTTCCGTTTGAAACCGTTTTTTCGGGAATCGCGGCGGGATTTCTCGTCCTTGGCGAGCTGAGTTTTCTGCTGAATTATACTGAGCTGGCGTTTCGAACCAATAATATGCTCACGCCGCTGGTGATTATGGTAGTGTGGGGATTCTTCTGGCTTTGGATAGTGCGGATATCATTCACCGGAATGACCTGCCGCTACGAGGCGGACGACAAGGAATTCCGCATAAACGCGCCGTTTAACAGGAATGAGGTTTTCTATTACGCGGATGTCGAGTCGGTGAGCTACAAGCCGATAAAATACCTGACCGGAAGAGTACGCGGATACAGTGTCACGATAAAATCCCGTTACCGCGCATATAATTACAAGTACATTTTTTCGAAAAACAAGCTTAAAACAGCCCCGGATGATTCCCCGTTCCACATGATTGAGGAGCACGCCGGGCTTACAGGTGCGTCGGAGGGCAGCGTTCATGGCAGAACTTGAAAAGAAAACAGAACAGAAAACGCTTGTGCGCCGCGGGAGCTTCCGCGTGGGCTACAAAAATGAGAACAGACTGATCTTAATATGCATTGTCGGAGCAGTGCTGTGCCTGTGTATGTTCATTGCAGGGCTTGTCATGTTCGGGGCTCCGGACAGCTTCCTGACGTTTATGGGCGGAGTTTTCTGGATTGTGCCGGCAGTGGTCTGCGGAGTGCTGATCCCGGTGATAGTGTACGGCAGGCGGTGCGACTATTATGCGGCAGAAAAAGAGATGGAGACCATCACGCCTTCCGGGAGCGATTATCTGTATTACAGCGATATCGCGGAGGTGATCTACAAGCCGATGACCCTGTTCGGAAGACCGCGCGGATATCTTATCACGGTAGTGACCGGAGTGCGCGATTTCACGTTCCGCTACCTTGTAAACAGCGGCTCGGAGCTTGATCAGCCGGAGCATACGCCGTTCTACTACCTTGAACTGAACGCCGGACTGAAGCAGCCTGAGCCCGAGGACCCTGAGCTTACCGCCGCGATAATGTCGCAATTTGCCGTTATGCAGGAAAAACAGGAGGACAGGCTCTCCAAACGCCGCAAGAAGAAAACATGGGAAAACCTTTTTGATGATATGTAAATAACTAGGCTGCCGAGTTCCTCATGAAATGAGAGACCCGGCAGCCTCAGTTTTATCGAAAAAGCCGCCATTCAGATTTGTGAAAAGGCGATTATTTGAATATTAAACGGCATAAACCGCAGACCGCGAAAATACGTGAATATCCTTGCGTATTTCTTTTGCGAAAGTGAAAATACGCTTAGTTCTTGCGGCTTTCGTACAATGCTTTGCAATAAGC
This sequence comes from uncultured Clostridia bacterium, assembly GCA_937893735.1. Taxonomy (GTDB): domain Bacteria; phylum Bacillota; class Clostridia; order Oscillospirales; family Ruminococcaceae; genus CAG-115. The sequence continues at coordinate 4,629 of CALBGD010000021.1, forward strand.
CTTTTTGGGTGTCATAGCCTGTCGCTTCCGAAGAAGATAAGGAACGTATACACTGCCGGCATGAGCAGTATCACGATATCTCCGAAGTTGAACATACCCCCGGCTATGCTGCAAATAAGCGAAATTACCGAAAGGAGGGTCATAAGCCCTCCGGCAATGAGTGCGGAGCGGACAGCTTTCATTCCGCCGCCGCGTACAGCTTTAAGCCCGGAAAGGCACATTCCGCCGAAGCCTGCGGCAACGATGAGCATACTCAGCAGGTTGCCGAGGTATCCCATTGCGCCGCCGCTTCTCATCATTGAAAACATTGCAAATCGGAAGAAGTAGCTCTCCCCGCCGAAAAGCACCTGAATATTCAGCACCACGGCGAGAATCGCGACTAATCCGCTGACAACGGAAAGGACAGCTATCGTCTTTTTCATGCTTCAGCCTTTCAGAGAGCCTTCAGCGCTCGCTGACCGATATCCTTGCGGTAATGCGCGTTTTCAAAGGTTATTGTGTCCACTGCCTTGTAAGCCTTGTCAAGAGCCTCGCGGAGGTCTTTTCCGGTGGCTGTAACGCCGAGAACTCTGCCGCCGGCGGTGTAGTACTTGCCGTTTTCCAGCTTGGTTCCAGCATGGTAAACATAGGCGAGGGGGGACTGACCCTTTTCGTCCAGCCCGGAAATTTCCTTGCCGGTGACATACTTTTCAGGATAGCCGCCGCTTGCGATCACTACGCACGCGCAGGATTTGTCGCTCCACTTGATGTCGAGCTGGTCGAGCTTCTCCTCCCAGACAGCTTCCATGATGTCAACGAGGTCGGTTTCGAGCAGCGGGAGCACTACCTGAGTTTCAGGGTCGCCGAAGCGGCAGTTGTACTCAACAACCTTTGCGCCGTTCGGTGTGAGCATAAGACCAAAGTAAAGGCAGCCTTTGAACGGACGTCCCTCAGCCTGCATTGCGGCGATTGTCGGCTTGAATATCTTTTCCATGCACTCAGCCTTGAACGCGTCAGTGTAGCAGGGATTCGGCGCGATGGTGCCCATTCCGCCGGTGTTCAGACCCTCGTCGTTGTCGTTGGCGCGCTTGTGATCCATGGAGGATATCATCGGCTTCACAGTCTTGCCATCGGTGAATGCGAGCACTGTTACCTCCGGACCGGTCATGAATTCCTCAATAACTATCTCGCTGCCGGATTTTCCAAACTTACCGTCCAGCAGCATGGATTCAACTGCCGCCTTTGCCTCGTCAAAGTCCTTTGCGATGATAACGCCCTTGCCCAGAGCCAGACCATGATGACTGCGGGGTAGCTGTTCTGCTGCCTGATGTATTCTATTGCCTTGTCAGCGTCTGTGAAGGTCTCATATCCTGCGGTGGGAATGCCGTACTTCTTCATCAGCGCCTTTGAGAATACCTTGCTTCCCTCCAGAATAGCCGCGTTTGCGCGGGGACCAAAGGTCTTGAAGCCCGCTTCATTGAGCCTGTCAACCATTCCCATAACGAGGGGATCGTCCGGAGCCACAAAAACGTAATCCGGCTGGAGTTTCTTTGCCAGCTCGAGGATCCCGTCAAGGTCTGTCGCCTTTACAGGGAAGCACTCAGCCAGCGCGGAGATTCCGCCGTTTCCGGGAGCCGCCCAGATCTTTTCTACCTTGGGTGATTTGGAAAGAGCCGTGATGATTGCATGCTCGCGTCCGCCGCCGCCTACTACCAGAATATTCATAGATAAAACGTCCTTTCGGGTAAAAAATTCTACCCTTTTATTGTAGCATAAATGCGACTTTTTTTCAAGGGCAACACCGCACAAAGATTGTGCGTGTATTGCGCCGTCAGATTTTTCGTCAGATTGTA
>CALBGD010000022.1 GCA_937893735.1 uncultured Clostridia bacterium
ACTATTGCCAAAGGCCGTCAGCGCATCTGCGGGCAGCGCTGTTTCTATCGCCGCAACATAGCGCTCGTCCATGCTGACCACATCGGCTACCGTGCCGTGTATTCCGCCCATTCTGCCCTGCTGCGAAGCTCTCATGAGCTCCTTTACGCTGTGGGTGTAGCCCTCCATGCTCCTTTCAACGTCCTCCAGGAGCTTCCAGCGCTTCTGCTTGGTGTCCAGCTCGTCGCGCACGCGGTCGGCTTCCGCCTTTGCCTCGTTCATGCGGCGGGTCTTTCCCTCGCCAAGCCGCTGGAGTCCCGCCAGCCTGTTCTGCTTTACGGAGCGCTGCTCCGCGATATCCGCGATGGATTTCTCGGCGGCTTCCCTGCTCTCGGTGTATTCCCTGAGCCTTGCTTCGGAATTCTCCGCGTCTGAAAGGAACGTCCGCTTCTGGTCCTCGGCTTCCTCAACGGAGTGCTCCGCCTGCGCACACCGCGCGGAGGCTTCGCCCTTTTCGCGGTACGCCTTTGCGAGCCTCTGCTCCAGCTCGGAGTAAGCCCGGCTGCTTTCGGCGCTCTGCTTTTCTATCTCGGACAGTTTCGCACGGATATCCTCCTGCCGCGATTCCATGACGGAAAGCTCCGCCTGCTTGTCCTCAATCTTCTTCTGGAATTCCTTTATGCCCTCATCAAAGCTGCGGCTGCTTTCCTCCGCGTTGGCTATCTGCTCGGAAAGCTCCGTGCGGCGCTTCTGGTTGTGCATGAGGTCGTTTTCCAGCACACCTATCTGCGAACGTTTCTCCGCAATTTCGGTGTTCACCGCGTCGCGGCTCCTGCGGAATCTTTCCAGCTCCGCCTGAATGCGCTGCTTCTTCTCGGTGCTGTCGTCAATACTGTTCTGGAGCTTCTCCGCGTCCTTTTCGTAGTGCTCGCACTCCGCGCGGTTGAGCAGCAGGTCGTCGTCCAGCTTCTTTATCGCCGTGCGGCGCTCCTCGTAGTGCGCCGCGCCAACGGATATCTCCAGCTCCTTTTTCTTGTCGAGAAGCTCAGCGGCAAGCACCGCCTTTTCCGACTGCTTTTTCAGCACCGGCAGGCGCTCCTCGTCCATCTTGATGATATCCTTCTGGCGGGTGATGTTGTCCTCTGCGCTCTGGAGCTCCTTTTCAGCCTCCGCCTTTTTGTGCAGGAACAGCGATATTCCCGCCGCTTCCTCGAATATCTCGCGGCGCTGGGTGCCCCGCGCGTTTACTATCTCGGCTACCCTGCCCTGTCCGATTATGGAATATCCATCTCTGCCAAGCCCGGTTCCGAGAAGCATTTCCTGAATGTCTTTCAGTCTTGATTTCGCCCCGTTTATAAGGAACTCGCTCTCGCCGCTGCGGTACAGCTTACGGGAGATAGTCACCTCGTCCGCGTCCACCGGGAGCGCACGGTCGGTGTTGTCTATGCACAGCGCGACCCTCGCGAAGCCCATGGGCTTGCGGTCGGTGGTGCCGTGGAAGATAACGTCCTCCATCTTCTCGCCGCGCAGGGTCTTTGCGCCCTGCTCTCCCATTACCCAGCGCAGGGCGTCGCTTATGTTGCTCTTGCCGTTGCCGTTGCTTCCGACCACGGCGGTGGTCTGGGTGTCGAAATTCAGTACGGTCTTGTCCGCAAAGGATTTGAACCCATGTATCTCAAGTGACTTAAAAAACATTCACAAACCTCGCTGTATATCAGCGCACCTCGATATAAGCCCCGTCCAGCGGCTTTATCTGCACAACATAGCCGAGCTCCCGCAGAGCCGCGATGTTGCCGCGCTTCTGTCCGACTGCCCTGCTGATATTGCGGCTGTCGGTGTAGATCATATAATTTCCCTTTTCCCGGGTGAGAAGCTCGCGCTTCATGTCGTTAAGAAACAGCCGGCTCTCCACTATCTCGCGGAATGCCGGGTGGTAAACTCCGCCGAGCATTTCGCTCTCCACCTCTTCCGAGGCGTGGAGCCCCATTCTTATAACGCGAATCCCCGCCGATTCAAACTCCCGCAGGAGCTCCGCGCAGAGATCGACCGTCTGCTCAAACCCGAAGCTGCGGTATTCGCCGCTCTCAAAGAGCCTACCGAGCCGCGTGTGCTTCAGAATAACGGTGGGGTATATCCGCACGGTGTCCGGCTTCAGCGCGATGAATTCCCGGCAGGTGAGCCGCACGGCCTCCTCGGAGTCCCTGTAAAGCCCGGTCATCATCTGGAGTCCGAGCGAGATACCGCTCTCCCTGATGAGCCGGGAAGCCCTGCGGACGTCCTCCGCGGAGTGCCCGCGCTCGTTCGCCTGCAAAACCTCGTCCGACATAGACTGCGCGCCGAGCTCCACGGCGGTCATGCCGTAGCGTTTCAGTATCGCGATAATTTCCTCGTCGATACAGTCCGGGCGGGTGGAGCAGCGTATGCCGCAGTAGACCTCCGGGTACTTCCGGACGGCGGCTGCGGCGCATTCCAGCATGCTTATCATATAGTCCCGGGGGACAGCCGTGAAGCTCCCGCCGAAGAACGCTATCTCCGCCTGCATATCTCTTTCCGCGAGATGGGACGCCTGCCCGTCCAGCAGCTCCCTGACCTCCTCAGCGGAGGGCGCGTGCGCCGCCCCGGAAATGCTCCGCTGGTCGCAGAAGCTGCACCTGTGCGGACAGCCGATGTGCGGTATGAATACCGAAATATTAGTCCGTTTCATAGCCCATAAGCCCGATGGCTTCCTTGGCGGCAGCCTGCTCGGCTTCCTTTTTGCTCTGCCCGGAGCCTGTGCCGATGCTCTGACCGTTCAGCATTACCTCTGCTGTAAAGGTCTTGTGGTGAGCCTCGCCCTCTTCCTCCGTCACCTCGTAGGAAACGCGCTCCTCGGGGTTCTGCTGGATTATCTCCTGAAGAATGGTCTTGTAGTCGCCGAGCTTCACCTTGCCGCTCCTTATCGCCTCGATGGAGGGCACGAACCGCATGATGAACGCCTTTGCCTCGTCCATTCCTCCGTCAAGGAATATCGCGGCGATAAGCGCCTCAAAAGCGTCCGCCAGAATGGAGCGCCGCTCCCTGCCGCCGGTCATCTCCTCGCCCTTGCCGAGCAGGATATAATCGCCGAGGGAAATGCGCTTTGCAAAGTTGTACAGCGAATTCTCGCACACGATGGAGGCGCGCAGCTTTGTTAGCCCGCCCTCCGGCACGGTGGTCATATTCGTGAAGAGATAGAGCGATACCGTTATCTGGAGCACGCTGTCCCCGAGGAACTCCAGCCGCTCGTTGCTGCCGTTGTTCTTTCCGCCGGAGTAGCTGGAATGGGTCATGGCCCCGCGCAGCAGCGACTTGTCCTTAAAGGTGTAGCCTATTGCCTGTTCAAGCTGACTGAATTCCGACATATCAATCCTCTTCCTTCACCCCGAGAGCCGCGATGGCGCTCGTCATTTCTTCGATAGCGTTCTTTTCAACGAACATCTTCGCCTGCCTGAAAGCGCCGAGGAAAGCCACCGCGTCGGAGCTTCCGTGCGCCTTGAACACCGGCTTTGACGTGCCCAGCAGCGGAGAGCCGCCGATGGTCTTGTAGTCGAGCTGCTTCGTAATATCGCCGAGCTGCTTCTTCACGCACAGCGCGCCTATCTTGGTCTTGAGATTCGCGTAGAACATGGATTTCAGCGACTGCTTCATGAGTATCCCCATGCCCTCGCAGGCTTTCAGGAACACGTTTCCGGTGAAGCCGTCAGTTACCAGCACGTCCACCTTGCCGATGGGGGCGTCGCGCCCCTCCACATAGCCGACAAAGTTGATGGACGGCGTATTTCTGAGGAGCATCACGGTCTCATGCTCCAGCTCGCGCCCCTTTTCCTCCTCGGTGCCGATGTTCAGCAGACCCACGCGGGGCTTATTGATTCCCATGGTCTTTTCCATGAAAATGCTGCCGAGCACCGCGAACTGCTGGAGCATTTCGGGTCTGCACTCGAGGTTCGCGCCGCCGTCTATAACGCTGTATCTTCCGCCGCCGAGGCAGGGCATCAGTGGAACGAGGGCGGTCCTCTTGACGCCCTTTATGCGCTTTTCGACCATCGTGCCGCCGACAACTATCGCGGCGGTGCTTCCGGCGCTGATGAACGCGTCAGCGTTGCCGTCCGCGAGGTAGTACAGCGCCTTGCCCATGGAGGTCCCGGAGTTCTCCTTGATAACGGATTTCGGAGCGTCCTCTGTGGTTATAACTCCCTGCGCGGGAACAAGCTCGATGTGGCTGTCTGAAATATCCAGAGCCTTCATGCGCTCCATGAGCGTTTTTTCATCGCCTGTGACCGCAACATCTATCCCGAGCTCCTTAACTGCGAGAGCCGCGCCCTTGAGTACCTCGTCCGGGGCGTTGTCGCCGCCGAAGCCGTCTATTACAATCTTCATCTTATCACCTATGTATCCTTACTCTGCCAGCGCCCTGTCAAGAGCCGCGAGGGAACGCTCCGCAAGGGCGCCGTAGCGCTCCTGCTTGCCCTTTATCACTCTGTCAAGGCCGGGCAGTATGCCCATATTGCTTGCCATCGGCTGGAAATCCACAACGGAAGGGTCGCTGATATAGCTGCACAGCGCACCAAGCATGGTCTCCGGCGGGAGCGTCAGCGGCTCCTTCCCGGAAAGCCTGTCGGCAAGCGCGCGTCCCGCGATTATGCCGGAGGCGGCGCTCTCAACGTAGCCCTCCACTCCGGTTATCTGACCGCCGAAGAACAGGTTGCCCGAGCCCCTCAGCATGAACCATCTGTCCAGATGGCGCGGACTGTCGATGAACGTATTCCGGTGCATTACGCCGTAGCGCACGAATTCCGCGTTTTCAAGCCCGGGTATCATCGAGAAAACCCGCTTCTGCTCGCCGAATTTCAGGTTAGTCTGGAATCCCACGAGATTGTACATCGTGCCCGAGCAGTTCTCTTTCCTGAGCTGAACCGCCGCAAACGGGCGCTTTCCCGTCCTCGGGTCGGTGAGCCCCACCGGCTTCATACAGCCGTAACGCACGCTCTCAAAGCCGCGCTTCGCGAGGACCTCCACCGGCATACAGCCCTCGAAAACCTTCATTCCCGCGGATTCCTCCGGGCGGTCGAATTCCTTTAACGGAGCGCTTTCGGCAGTCACCAGCGCGTC
>CALBGD010000023.1 GCA_937893735.1 uncultured Clostridia bacterium
GTCCTGACTGTAAAGAATATCGGCTCCGCAGATATGAAGGACGTGTTCATAACGATCGGCTCTTCAGATGATATTTTTGTTACAGGCGGCACCGGACGAACCTATTTCGAAAATATTCCGATGAACACCGAGAAAAAGATAACCGTGAAATTCCGCACAATGGAGCAGTTCAGCGCTGTCCGTCAGTCGATCACGGCTTCCCTGAAGTATACATATCAGTATGGCAGCGAGCGGCCTGAGGGCACATATGAGCAGTCTTTCATCATGCTTGGCGATAAGGAAGATGAAAAGGCGCCTCTGCCTGTAATTACGTCCAAGCCGCTAGACGCTCCGCTTCTTGCAGGAAGAAAATACCGCAAGGCATTCTACATCACAAACAAGGGCACAGCCGACATGACTAACGTGACCGTAAAGGTCAAGGGCAGCGAGGGACTTACCATTGCTAACGGTTTCGACCAGTTCTTTGTAGATAAGATCGCTGCGGGCAAGCAGAAGCGTATTCTTGTAAGCTTCAATACCCTTGCAGACCTTGCTTCCGTGAGCCAGTCGCTTGATGTGGAGCTTGAGTACTACTACGATAAGAGCGGCGTAAGCACGGCTGAAACCAAAACAGGCTCCGTCGTTATGGCGTCAGAGGTGTCTGCTGCGCCGGTACTCCGTATTTCCGGTGAAAAGCTCCCTGAGGCTATCAAGGCTGACACTGATTACGAGTACACAATCTATGTCAAGAACTACGGCGATATAACAGTAAGAGACGTATTTGTTGACCTTACAAGCACAGACGCATTCTATTTCATTGACGGAACTGAGACCGGCTTCATCGACATGATACGTCCCGGCGCAACAGCAGAGCTTAAGGTAAAGTTCCGCACTCTCGGCGATATCACATCAGCAAAGCAGGGGATAACCGCAGCAATGAAGTATTCCTACGGCAGAGACACCTCCATCAAGCAGACCGAGGGAAGCTCATCTCTTGTACTTATTGCGGCTCCAAACAAGGGCGCTGACGGAAAAGACGGCTCTGCAGCTCCTAACATCATTATAGGAAAGTACGACATCGGCGCAGATCAGATAGCTGCGGGCGAGGTATTTAACCTTGACCTTGATTTCTACAATACAAGCGCTTCTACCTCCATTGAAAATGTCATTATGACTATCGGAGCAAGCGGCGATATTTCCATTTACGGCGGCAGCAGCTCCTTCTATTATCCGAACCTTGCAGCGGCTGCTGCTGGAAGCGAATCCATTCAGCTCCGCGCGCTTCCGACTGCCGCTACCGGAACTGCTTCTGTTTCCGTTTCGTTCAAGTATGACTATGTTGTCGGAGATTCCAGAACCACTATGACCTCCGACCAGAATATCTATATCCCGCTCTATCAGCCTGATAAGCTCACACTTTCCGTAAGCAAGCCCACCTATGACGTTTATGTAGGCAACGAGGTTTACATTACCCTCAGCTATATGAACAAGGGACGTGCAGACGCTTCCAACGTAAAGGCAGAAATAGTTGCTGCCCAGTCAGACAGCGGTAATTCAGATAATGGAACTGCTGACAACAGCGGCACGCCCGGAGCTTACGGCACTTCCGAGGGAATGGTGGACTCCGGCGCTGACATTCAGCCTCTTGACGGCGAAATGCCTATGTTCTCCATGTCAACAGATAAAATGGTTGCTGTTGACGATGGAATGTACGGCGGTGGAGATTTCATAGGCGG
>CALBGD010000024.1 GCA_937893735.1 uncultured Clostridia bacterium
TACCAGTCGGGCACGGTTGACGTAAAATCAAGGAGTATTTCCAAACGTGGCTCTCAACATCTTAAAATATTCCTCTGTGATGTTATTTTTATTGCGGACGTATGCCGTAACTTCGTTTCCCTGATTTTTCAGCAGTGGCAGCAGTAATCTGCCGATCCTGCCTGTCGCACCAAGTACAATGATTCTTTTCATATTTCTGAATGCTCCTTTATACTAATTTTTTGGATTTCCATGCACCGCGCTTGTACCGTATCAGCGCGAAAATAGCAGTAACAGCCCATGTAAGTCCGGTCGTGAGCCAGATTCCCCACATACCGATGAACGGTATTGCTGTAAGGCTGATTGCAAATACAACCCTTGCCACTACTTCAACAGTACCGTTCATAAGAGCGTACACGGAATCGCCCGCGCCATTCAGCATATAGCGGAGTATCTGCACGCCGCCAAGTCCCATAAAGAACAGGCTGGTAATGCGTATCCCGTTGGCGGCAATAGAAATTATCTCTTCGTTTGTAACGAATATGCTCATGATGGGTCTGCCGAACACCCAGAACACAACGAGCAGAACCGCCGATACCACGGCGCTTATTTTCATAGCTGCGCTCACGCCGCCGGATATTCTGTCGTGCTTCCCGGCACCGCTGTTCTGCCCGGTATATGTTACCATAGCCGAGCCGAGGGCCGCAAAAATCTGCTGAACCAACAGTTCGATCTGAGTTGTTGCCGTAAATGCGCCGATGACTGATTCTCCGAAGCCGTTGACTATACCCTGCAAGATAATGCTGGATACATATATTAAGGCGTATTGAAGTCCGTTTGGAATTCCGACCTTTAATGTTTTGGTGATCAGGTTTCTGTTGATTTTTCTGTATGTAAACGCCTGTCTGAACTGCGGCACCCTGATAAACGCATAAATCATGCACAGAATCGCCGCTATCGCTTCGGACAGCACGGTCGCAAATGCGGCGCCTGCTACTCCGGCATTAAAAACGACAACGAAAAGCAGATCAAGCCCTATATTCAACAGGCCGCACATCACAAGGAATATCAGCGGCGTCTTTGAATCGCCCAGCGCCCGCAGTATCGAAAACGGCGTGAAATATGCTGCGACTGCAATAAGTCCTCCCATGAAAATGTACATATATGTCGTTGCGTCCGGCATAAGTGATTCCGGAGTGTTCAGAAGCTGGAGAATGGGCTTGGTGGTGAACAGCGCGATTATAGTCATCACTATCGCGATAAGTATGCAGGTGTAGCTGCCGTTTGCTATTGACGCGGCTGTGCCTTTTTCGTCTTTCGCGCCGAAATACTGGGAAACCACTACGCCGGTTCCGATAGCCGCGGAGCAGAACAACAGGTTGATAGCTCTGATAATAGAGCACGTCCAGGAGCATTTGCCGCCGGGCTGCTGGCAGCAGAGAACGAGGACGGCTACACAGAGCCGAGCGGCGGACATGGCACACCAGCGGACAGTTTCCCACAATGAGAACAGGCGGGACAAACACCCCGCTTTCTGCTTTTCAGAGGAGAAACGAGCACTCTTTTTTGAGTGCGTCATTAGTGCGCCATTAGTGCGCCATCGTGGTGAAAGTGCGCCATACGAAATGGAATGGAATAAAACGTAAAATGCCGATATACCGCATAACAGCGCCGCTCATTGAATACTGCAAAAAACTGCAAAACGTCAAAATCACCATTCGTAATGCGCAGGTCGTGGGTTCATTTTTCTATGTTTCGGTATTGCAGTAAGCTTGGCTTTGTGATATACTTATTATAGAAAAGATATATAATTCGATATGTCAAATGAGGTTTGGAGCATATGACTGAACACAGAAGGAAATTTAACTCTACCGCAGGAATATTTATTCTTGCAATTGTATTTGCATATGTATTTCGTTTTTTGGGAAAAGGCACATTTTATCCAACGCTTTTTTCATACTTTCGCAGCTTTATTTATATCGGTCTGTTCGCTGCATGGGGACTGTCGATCAGGCACAGAATAGTGCAGAAACAAGCCCGGAAGTATCTTACCGGCGCTGCGGTGCTTCTTATATTCTGGCTTATGGTGCGCACGGCAAAGTACTTTATATTCTGGCAGCCGGAGGTCATGCGGTATCTGTGGTATTCTTTCTATCTGCCAATGCTTTTCGTGCCGATGATGGCGGTACTGATATCAATATCCCTCGGACGGCCTGACGATTACCGGCTGCCGACCGCCGCATGGATATTATGGGCTGTTTCCGCAGCATTGTTCCTGCTGGTCATGTCAAACGACCTTCATCAGGCTGTATTTGAGTTTCCGCACAGTTCAGAAGTCTGGACGGATTCCCAGCACAGCTACTCATGGGGATATTACCCGGTGATCGCATGGCAGGTCGTCTGCGCTGTTACCGCACTGGTCGTCATGGTCAATAAATGCCGGGAAAATGGCGGCGGTCAGTTCCCACTGCCGGTAGCGCCTCTTGCTGTTTCCATTGCTTACAGCGTGCTGTATTACTCCGGCGTTCCATGGCTGAGATATCTTTTCGGGGATATCGCTGTATTCCAGAGCCTTATGTATATTCTGGCGTTTGAAGCCTGCATAGCCTGCGGATACATACATTCAAACAGCCGCTATGCAGAGCTGTTTGCTTCATCGGTCGGGACATCTGTCCAGATCACCGATAACGAATTCAATGTCCGCTATGCGGCGATAAACACCGAACCTATATCCATACCAGACATGAAAAAAGCCACAAAAGCTCCTGTCAGACTGAATAACGGGCATATGCTCCACACCATGTCCATAAGCGGGGGTTACGCCGTATGGACCGAGGACGTATCCGCCCTGCTGAATCTCAGGGAGGAATCTGAAAGCCTTGCAGAAGAATTGAAAGAGCGCAACAAACTGCTCCGATATGAATACAAGCGCGAGGCGAAGCACCATGCCGTCGAAGAGCAGAACCGGCTTTACGACCTCCTCCGTTCAGCAACGCAAAAGCAGATCGACCATATCTCCGGGCTGATGAAGGAATATCAGATAGTTTGCGAAACTTCTCCGGAAATCTCGTCAGGGCTGCTTGCGGAAATTGCCGTCCTGTGCAGCTATATCAAACGCCGTAAGCACCTTACCCTGCTGACTGACCGTGAACAGAAAATACCGGCAGGCGAACTGGAACGTGCATTCTCCGAGTCCCTGCAAATGCTGAAGCTTCTGGATATCAGAGGAATGCTGTATATCGACGAAGCGCTGTCCGAAGTCCCGGGTATCACTTCTGCGTGCTTATTCGATTTTTATGAAGAAGTCATTGAATATGCACTGCACGATCTGAAAAGCGTTCATATCAGCTTTGCTGATACCGGTTCCCTGCGCCTGTCCATGAATGTGCACTGCAAAGCGGATTTATCTGATTTCGCCCGCAGGAACAATGTACTGTACGAAAAAGACGACGAATACCAGCGACTTGTTTTCTTCCCGGAAGGCGGTGATACGGAATGACGGCTTTTTCGGCTCTCCACGAATTCTGGCAGACCATGATACCGGTTCTGCTGATGATTGAAGCAGTGCTTGAACTTGGCCTGTTTCTGTATCAGGTCATTCGAAGAAAGGCTGTGTTCCGCTGTCTGCCCTGTGCTGCGATCTCAGTTATGCTGACCGTGCTGTTGTTCTCAGTTACTCAGGGCGACCCCGACAACGGAAAGGACGCTTCCCTTCTAGGCGTTCCATGGGCGGTATTCGCAGCAGTACTGCTGCTTTGTGCGGTTCATTTCACAGCGGCACTATTATGGGAATGCCGCCGCTGTCGGAACAAGCTATCCCCGTTTTCAATCAAGGAAGCAATTGATAAGCTTCCGATGGGGGTATGCTTTTCCGACCCGCACGGACGGATAATTCTCTGCAACGACCTCATGCGCCGCCTTGTTTATTCGCTGAACGGCCGCTCGCTGCAAACGATAAGCGACCTGGACGCCGCTCTTGCCAAAGGCGAATACTGTATACTTACGGACGGCACCGTATGGCAGTTCCGGGCGCGTTCTGTGACCGTGGACAGCGACGACCGATGGCAGCAGATAACGGCGCATGACGTAACAGAGCTGTATTACGGAAATATTCGTCAGGATCAGATAAACGAGGAACTCCGCGAAGTAAACCGCAGGCTCCATAAAATGTACGAACGTATGGCAGACGACATCAGCGAAAAGGAAAACCTCGAGCTGAAGATACACATTCACGACACCATAGGAAGAAGCCTGCTGACTATACGTGACATTGTCGAAAGCGGAGGCAGCGCAGACGATAAACTTGAGGCTTTGCAGCAAGCGGTCAGCGTTCTGACAAGCGACCGTCCCCTGCTGAGCTGCACCATGGACGAGGTGCGGGAAACCGCAGGAAAGCTTGGCGTGATCATGCGGACTGAGGGCAGCATTCCGGCTGGCTCTGTTTGCGAATCGCTCACTGCCGCCGCTGCCGCAGAATGCGTGACGAACTGCGTCAGGCACGCAGTCGGGAACGAGGTGTATATCCGCATTGTCAGCCGAAATCCCAGCGGTCGGAACAGCTCCGTTTATGACATAATCATCACCAACAACGGAAAGGCACCGGAAGGTCCTATAAGCGAAGGAAGCGGTCTTTCCAATCTGCGCCGCAGCATTGAATCAGCGGGCGGCGAAATGCACACGGCGTTTTCTCCGCGCTTCGCGCTGCTGATAACGCTCCCGGAAAAGGAGGACGAACCATGATAAAAACAATTCTTGTGGAGGACGACCTGTACATACAGAAGCACTTTGCAGAGCGGCTCAGGACGGACGGCAGCTTTGACATCGCCGGCACTTACCGCGACGCATTTGAAGCTGAAAATCACTGCGGGCGTACAGTCCAGCTCATTCTGATGGACGTACAGACCCAGCACAAGCATTCCGGGCTTGCAGCCGCAAAGCGTATAAAGGAAAAGAATCCGTCAATAAAGATAGTAGTCGTAACTTCGCTGGTTGACCCGGAGATACTGTCGCAGGCACGTCAGGGAGCCGCGGACAGCCTGTGGTACAAGGACCACGGAACCGCTGAACTTCTGGACGTCATAAAGCGCACGCTCGCAGGCGAGCATATATTCCCGGACGCTTCGCCGGCGGTCGAGATGGAGGGAACTATGTCCGACAGGTTTTCTCAGCGGCAGCTCGACATACTGCGCTTGTATATCCGTGGGTTTACCTATCAGGAGATAGCAGACAAGACCGGAATAACCAAGCGCGGCGTCCGCTGGGCGCTTGACGACATGGTGGAAAAAGGCGGCTTTGAAAACCGTGAGGCTCTTGTCGCAACCGCAATTGAAAATAAGCTGATAGTAACTACGCTGAAAGATGAATAGCCTTTCCCCGGTTTGTCCGACCGGGTTTTTTCTTTCGGAAAAGAAGAAATTCCTCGTTTACTGTCACAAGTGACAGTGACAAATCAAGAAAAATCTGGTAGAATATAAATAAGAACAGAACAGCAAGAAATAACCGGAAAACTCAAAAGGAGGAATCAATTATGGCTAACACCTGTGCAATTTGCGGAGCATCAATAAATGTGTTCCAGTCCCAGAAGCTAGCAGACGGAAATTACCTCTGCCGCAAGGTATGCTGCAAGAAAGCGCTTAAATACTTTGACATGGTACAGGCAGACCTGACAGAATACAAGGAGCACGCCGCCCAGGTCGAAAAGGGAACGAAAATATGGCAGCAGCTTTTTGTTCCGAACCTGAAGAACAAGAATATGAAAAAGACGCTTTCACCCGTGTATGTGTATCCTGACATTGGCCTGATGGCTCTGGTCGAAACACGATACAAGTTCATGAATTTCGGAAAGAGCGAATATGCCTGCGTTTATCGTATTGCTGACCTTGTAGGATACGATATGGAAACCGAAACAAAGGTCGTGGACGGTAAGGAGCAGAAAGAATATTTCGTTCACTACTGCTTTACGAATGCAGATGGAATGTCGCATTTCCGTGTGAAATACTCAAGGCAGTCAGACTGTACGTCAGCGGCGGATTATTTCAACAAGCTGTTTGGCATTCAGAAAACGCTTGGGAACTCCATAAACAACGCCAACAGGCAAATCGACGCAATAAAGAGCGTTGTATCCGCAGTCAGCGCTGCTGCAAAGGGCGACGAAAGCGCAGACGACAGGGCGCGTTCAGCAGCCACCGCTCTTGACGCGGCAGTGTACGGCGACCGTTCGGAACTGTCTGCAAAAGCGGATGCAGCGCTTGCGGGATTCAACGCGTGAGCTTCCGGAGGTGAATCAATGAAATTCAGCGGAATTGCCTCCGTTTTAGCACTGCTGATATCAGCAATGCTTTCCGGCTGCGCAGATAAAGGCACCGTAAGCTCAGGACAGTCTTCGGGCAGCTCGCACGCCGATAATTCCGGCACTGCTAAGGAAAGCTCCGTAATATCCGTGGTATCCGAGAATTCCACGGTTTCGGCGGACGAAACGCACGACGTTCCGGAAAAGACTTCCGAACCGGCTGACCCGCTCCTTGAAGCGCTATACGCTAAAATAGATGAATCCGGCTGTCGGGCAGGTATGGCGTTCATCGGATTTGTTGACCCGGAGGCTTCCGAGGATGATATGAGAGCCTATTTGGAAAGCAGCCAGTACCCGGAGAAATATGCATTCCTGACCTCCGCACCCATTGTTGATGCCGGAGGAACGGAGCTATATGCGATAGTAACAAAAGCTGACTGCGGCGTTTCCGTCTATCCTGCGATGCCAACCGAGTCCGGATTATATGATATAAAGACCGACACGGTTCTTTATCAGGGCAGCGGTGCCGACTGCTTCCTGCTGCGCTGCAATATGAGCGATATATTTTCAAATGTTGCAGTAAGTTTCAGCAGCCCTATCGGGGATTTTTACCAGTTTCCCATGCTATCCGGAAAGGACGGCAGGCTTTGCGCCGCAGATGGAGTATATGATTTTTCGTTTTACGCAGACAACAGCGGCGAAACTGATGTTGACGTAAGGATAGCCACTGAGCTTCTCCTGGAAGTATACGAGGTGCAGGAACGCTCACAGCAGGGAATGACCCTGCTGTACACCGGACAAAAACAGACCATCGACGGCCGTGAATGTATGATATTTGCGCTCGGAACAACTCATGACAGCCAGTTTGTGAGCGAATACCTATATGGCGTATGCGATAATCTCATATACTGGTATGACGCTGTGAGTGATTCATGGAATGTTATCGGCGCAGGCTGAGCATAATCTGACATAATAAGACCTGCTAAGAAAAGTCAACCCCTAAAACAGTCTTTCTGAAAAAATAAT
>CALBGD010000025.1 GCA_937893735.1 uncultured Clostridia bacterium
AACCTACGTCTACACCTACAACAACGACTGGAGCACCCATTCCGCCGGCTGGGACGTTGAGGGAGTTTACCCGCCGCCCCAGTGCAGTATGTCCTACATGACCACAAAGACCCCGCTCGACCCGGACAGCTGGGTGTACCGGGACTATTACTTCAAGAATCCCGGCGAGGCGGGACTGGAATACAGCAATAACCACACCCACCTCCAGAAATATCAGGGGAAGTACTACCTGTTCTATCATTCGATGTTCCCGCAGAAATCCCTCGGAACCTACGGCGGATTCCGCAGCCTGTGCGTGAATGAGGCGGCGGTGGACGAGGATACAGTCACCATCGAAAAGGTAACGGCCACCAGGGAGGGCGTATCACAGATAAAGAACCTCGACCCGTTCCAGCCGAATCAGGCGGAAACGCTGGCGGCTTGCGCCGGGACTTCCTACGCGCCGACTGACGAGCCGGGCAACATCACGGTTTCCTGCACATCTCAGGAGAGCGGCGCGGGAGCGTGGCTGTGCGTGCGCGGCGCTGATTTCGGCGAGGGCGCGGAGTATTTCGCAGCGCGGATAAAGGGCACCGGCAGGGTCGACGTCTACCTTGACAACATCGATGGAACAGCGGCGGCCTCCGTGGAGTTCAGCGGCGATGACTGGCAGACGGTGTACGCACAGGCGTTCTCTGAGATATCCGGAGTTCACGATGTTTATTTTGTGATACCCTCCGGATTTGAGTTCGATTCATGGCAGTTCGCATAATATGAGCGTCTGACCGGAAGTCTGTGAGCTTCCGGTCAATTTTGCATAGGGATTATGATTTATCCGCATTGCCGGAATCTTGACATAACCCTTTTTTTATGGTATAACTATGATAAATATAGTATCTAAGGGGCAGGGAATATGAGCGGCAGGATATGTGAATACATAAATAACGACTGGTTTTTTGCGAAAGATGTCGACCCGGCGGCAATGAAGAAGCATTCTATACAGCTTCATGACCTGAACGGCTGGGAGCGCGTGAATATCCCTCATACATGGAATGCTTCCGACTGCACGGGCACGGCGGTGACCTCTAAGGAGTACTCCGAGGGATATTTCCGGGGAGCCTGCTGTTATGTGCGCAGGGTAGTACTGCCTCATGAGCAGTATTACGGCAGGAGGGTTTTCATTGAGTTTGCAGGGGCGAACACCTGCACGGCGCTGTTTGTGAACGGAAAGCGCGCAGGCTACCACGAGGGCGGGTATTCCACGTTCCGGTTCGATATAACGAAATACGTGACGGTGGGAGCGGAGAATGTGCTCACTGTGTACGTCAGCAACGCGACCTCGGACTACATCGCCCCCATCTGCGACTGCGGCGACTTCACGAAGATGGGCGGGATATACCGGGCAGTAAGGCTGATTTCCGCTGATAAGCTGCACATCGACCTCATGGACAGCGGAACCTCCGGAGTGTATATCACGGCGGCTCCGGACGGGGCGGTCAGGGCGAGAATAAAGCTTGCAAACGACGGCTCGGCGGAGCGCCCTGTAACTATCAGGGCGGAGATATCCGGCGGGGAAGAGCGCGTTTCCGCAGAAATGGAGCTCACACTGCCGCGCGGGACGGCTGAGGAGCTTGTTGAAATGAAAATACCATCTCCGACCCTCTGGGACGGAGTGCACCAGCCGTTCCTTTACAGCATGAAGGTTACGCTGCTGTGCGCCGGAGAGCCGGTAGACAGCGTAACGGAGCAGTTCGGCGTAAGGGATTTCCGGTTCGATTTTGAAAGGGGATTTTTCCTGAACGGAACGCACACGGAGCTCCACGGCGTGAACTATCATCAGGATTCCAGCGGCTGCGGCTGGGCTATGACCGGAAAGCAGCGCGAGCGGGACTACTCAATAATCCGCGACATGGGCTGCAACGCGGTCAGAATGGCGCACTACCAGCACGCGGCGGAGGAATACTCCATCTGCGACCGGCTGGGGCTGTGCGTGTGGACTGAGATAGGCATTATCGGGAAGCTGTGCCCGGGTGAACCGGCGGAGCCACAGACCTCCCCGGAATTCCGCGGGAGTGCGCTGAGCCAGCTCCGGGAGCTGGTTTTGCAGACTTTCAACCACCCCTCGGTGATCCTGTACGGAATGTCCAACGAAATTTACCAGATGTCCGACAGCGTTTTTTCGCTCTATGAGGAGATGTATTCCTTTATAAAGGAGCACGGCGGCGGGCGCGCGGCGACCTATGCGGACGCGCAGTTCTGGGGGAAGTTCACGGAGCTCCCGGCGGACGCAGTGGGCTACAACCGCTATTTCGGCTGGTACAAGGAGGCGGGAGATGTCTCGCAGTTCGGCGAGTGGTTCGACAAGGCGCACGCAGAGATCATGAAGCGCCCGCTGTGCATTTCGGAATACGGCGGCGGCGGAGCGATATCCCAGCACAAGGACAATATCGACTGGCTGACGGACATAGACCCCAACGGCGAACGGCACTACGAGAATTATCAGGCGGAGCTCCACGAGCGTATATGGGCGCAGATAGGCCACCGAGAGTACCTCTGGGGAAAATTCGTGTGGTGTATGTTCGATTTCCCGGCGGCGGGGCGCAAGGAGGGCGACACGGTCGGCATAAACGACAAGGGACTGTGCACCCGCGACCGCGTGCCCAAGGACGCCTACTGGTTCTACCGCTCCGTGTGGAGCGGCGCAAAGACCTGCCGCCTTGCCGACAAGCGCTTCCGGAAGCGCGGGGAGGTGGTTCCGCTGGTCAAGGCTTACGCAAATGCGGTTTCCGCGGAGCTGTTCCTGAACGGAGAGTCCCTCGGGCAGGGAACACACCCGGACGAGCGGCTTGGCACGGTGTTCGTATGGAAGAACGTCCGGCTGGCAGAGGGCGAGAATCAGGTCAGGGTGAGGGCGGTTTTCCCTGACGGAAGCTCCGTCGAGGATACAGCGATCTGGACGGTATAAATCAGGATCAGAGGTCTGAGAATAAAGACAGCACCGCCCCCGCATTTTTTGCGGGGGCGCTCAGCTTGTCGAAAAAGTCAAACGAACAGATAATTTTACAGAATCAGTGGGGGGAAACTCTTGTTTTTCCCATAACCCTTTAGCGCCCTGAAAACGTTAAAACCGCACTCCGTGCGGAGTGGCGGGGGCTTTGCCCCCCACACCCACACTACCTTTTGCACGGCAAAAGGTAGCGAAAAGCGATAGCGCTACGCGCAAATTTCGACAGACTGAGCGCCCCCACTTTTTTTGCGGGGGCGCTTTTTCATATCGCCTTTATTTCCGTGAGAAGCCTGTCAAGCTCCGATAATTCTTCGCTGCCTGGAGTTTCCCCGCCGTAGCGCACGCGGTCGTAGGTCCTTACCATTCGGCTGACCTCGCCGTTTTCAAGGCGCTCCCCAAATGCGCGCTCTCCCTTGTCGGAGTGCACCGTAGTCGTGTCGGTTGGAAGATGCGGAAACGCCGAGGCTCCCAGACGGACAAGATACAGCTCGTACCCCGCTCTGAATTTCAGCGCCGGGTCGCTCTCGCGGCGATACCTGCGGACTAACTCGCGCTCTGTGCGGCGCTGCTCCCGCACGGAGATTCCGCGCTCCGTGCTGTCGCTGAATTCGTCGATGAACGGCTGCTGGGTCTCCTGCACGGGCAGTCTGAACAGCGGCTGGAAGAGGTTCCTGATGAACGCCCATATCTGCCGCCGGAACCTTATCGCGAGGAATATCAGCACTCCTATCAAGACGTATACCAGAAGCTGAAACAGCGGATTTTCGTTCACCGGGAAATCAAAGTCCTCGGCGGTGTTTTCGTCCATATCGCCGTCCTGCGGGTCATCTGCGCTGTTCCTGTTGAGGAGCGATATCAGCCACTGTATCAGCATTTTCAGCAGTGAGAATATCCCTCCCGCTATCGGACGCGCGAACAGGCACAGCGCCGCGATAAGCCCCGCCGCGCCGGCGATGAGCTTCGCGTTGTAGCTGCGCACTCCCGCCGGGAGCACGGCTTTTCCTCCCGCACGCTGGCGGGTCTGCATATCAATGTTCGTCTGATTCGTGAGGACTGCCGCCCCAGCGATGAGTATGATGAAAGACGCGGAAAGCTGCGTCATTCCATTGTTTATGACCGCCTCGTCATGCGTGAAATTCAGCAGGACAGCCGCCACTACCGCCAGCACGAAATACACCGCGAACCACCCGCGCGTAAAGATATCGCTGTAACCCTTTCCGGCGGAGAGATACCCTCCGAAATAGCCCGCAGCGCACCCCGGCAGGAAGTAAAGGAACACCCCCGCGTGGAGCCCGCACAGCCCTCCGACAACGCAGAACAGCACACCCGGGAGAATGAACCCCGTCCGCGCGAGGAACATCGCCCACGGCTTTGCTTTCCGGGAAAGTCCCGCCCTTGACGACCACTGACCCAGCGCCCGCCCGGAGATATAGAACAGCGCGATTACCGCGTACATCGCGAAATAGTGCCACCAGACGAATTCCCCGAAAGCCGCGCCCTCGGTGACAACGACCGCCGGGTACAGCGTCAGGAACTGCCACAGCACCGCCAGTGCGCTCAGTATTTTTTCCTGCATGAGTTCACCGCCTATTCTTCGCCGCCGTCCGGCAGATAGTACTGTTTGCGCGGAATGTGGAGCACGTCGCAGAGGTCGGTTTCTTCGATATCCGTGGAGAATATCGTTATGCTCCTGCCGTTCTGGGAAAGCCCCCGCAGCGTTTCCGCGCACTTTTCGTCAAGGAAGCTGCTGACGAATACCACGTCTGTAAATCCCGTGAAATCCACCCCGGAGATGAAATCGTCGATGTGCTCCCCGCAGGAGCTCTTAAGCTCTGCAAGGCTGCGGAGCTGCTCCATCATGTGGACGTAGCCCTCCCCCGGCTCGGAGTACACCGGCTTCGGGGAGTTTGCCGCGAGCGCGCACTCCGTGTGGGTGCGGCAGCAGTAATCCAGCATGAATGCCGCGCCCTTTATCAGCGCCTCCAGGGTGGGCACGGATATGCGCTGCTTCTCTCCGTGGTAGCTGCGCTGGACGTTCAGCAGCACCAGTACACGGCGCTCAGTCGTGAATTCGTTGTTGTAGACCATCAGCGAACCGCACCGCGCGCTTTGCGCCCAGTGAATGCGGTTCATCGGCTCCCGCCCGGAGTACTCCCGCGCGCCGCTGATAACGAACGGGTCGGGCAGCACGAAGCGCCGCACCGATAGCTCCCCGATGAACACGTCACCGGACATATTGCCGCACTCCATGTCGGCGGGGATAGGGAGCACCCGAAGCTCCTGACCGAGCTTTATGACCCGGGCGGAGCGCACCAGTCCAAACAGGTCGCTGACCGCTATCGAGGCGTCGTCGATAGTGAAAAGTCCGCGCTTCTCGCACTTTACCTTCCATGTGCGGCGGCATTTCTGGCGGCCTTTCAGCGTGAATATTCCGGAGATGAGCCCTTTCTGCGCCGGGTCCTTGGAGTTCGCGGAGCTCCCGTAGAAGCTCAGCCAGCGGGAGCAGCTTATCTCAGTCCTGACCCACGGCAGCGGCAGTATCTTAGCGTTGTCTATCTCCTCGATTATCTCGATCTCCTCGTCCTCGAAGGCTTCGATGACGAAGCCGCTTCCGGCGGGGATTCCCTCGGTGCCGCGCCGTCTTACGGTGAGCTTGTAGCTCAGCCCGCGCTGACCCAGCTTTTCGTACAGGTAATACTGCCCGACAAGCACAGCCGCGAGGATAAGCGCAATTACGATAAGCTCCATATCAGCCTTCCGTCGGCACGGGGACGCTGTCCAGCACCTGCCGCAGAACGTCGTCCGCAGCCTTTGCCGCGCCGCCTGCCCCGGAGTACCCCCGGCAAATCAGCCTGTGGTTTATGACGTAGGGAGCCGCCTCCAGCACGTCCTGCGGCATCGCGTAGTCACGCCCGGACATCATCGCAAGGGCGCACGCCATTCTGCGGAGCGCCACGGCTCCTCTGGTGGAAAGCCCGAGCTTAACGCTGCCGTGACGGCGGGTAGCCGCCGCGATATCCGCGATGTAGCTGCACACCGCTTCCCCCGCCTTGCAGGAATTTATCTCCTGCTGAGCCTTTACCAGCTCCTCGGCGGAGCACACCGCTGAAAGCTCCTGCCGGACTGCGCCGCCTATTACCGCTATCTCCTCGCCGCGGTCGGGATAGCCCAGCGCCAGACGTATCATGAAGCGGTCGAGCTGAGCCTCCGGCAGGGGATAGGTACCCTGAGTTTCCACGGGATTCTGCGTTGCGATAACGAAAAACGGCTGTTCCATGGGATAAGTGTCGCCGTCGATGGGGGTCTGCTTTTCCTCCATGCACTCCAGCAGCGCCTACTGAGTGCGCGGAGTGGCGCGGTTTATCTCGTCCGCGAGGATTATATTCGCGAACACCGGCCCCTTTCTGAGCTGGAATTCCTGCTGCTTCATGTTGTAGAAATTTATGCCGGTGATATCGGACGGAAGCAGGTCGGGCGTAAACTGTATCCTGCGGAATTCCGCGTCAACGGACTTCGCAAGAGAGTGGGCGAGCAGGGTCTTTCCGGTGCCGGGGACGTCCTCGAGAAGCACATGACCTCCCGCCAGCATTGCCGCGCATATCAGCCGGAGCTCCCGGCGCTTTCCCTTTACCGCAAGGGACACGTTGTCCGTCAGCTTTTCGGATAGTTCCTTTATCATTCTGTGGCTCCTTTCGCCGTTTCGTGCACTGCGTCCTCTTTCGGGAGCTTCCGGAGTGTGACGAGCGCGATTATTCCTATGACTATTGCGCAGGCAGTCCAGATTATCGGCTCGGAGAGGATAACCCCCATATAGCCGAGCCACGGAATCATGAACAGCACCGTGCAGATTTTCCATATAAGCTCAATGCAGCTTGCGCCGATGGGCACAGCGCTCTGTCCGAGCCCCTGAAGCGTACTGCGGAGCTCCAGAAGCACCACAAGGCAGAAATAGAACGGCACGTTTATCCAGAGGTACTGCACCGCCGTGTCCTCAACGTACTGTGCGCAGTCCGGCAGGATTATCCCGACCATCGCCCTGCCTGCGGTGAAGATAAGCAGCACGTCAAGCGCCGCGCAGGCAAACCCGAGGATAAGCCCCGAGCGCACGCCCTTTCCAATGCGGGAGAATTTCCCCGCACCGCGGTTCTGGCTGGTGTAGGTCACGAGGGTGGCGCTGAGCGCCGAGAACGGCATTATCGTGAATCCGAATATCTTTCTTGCCGCCGTGTGCGCCGCGATTATGTCCTCGCCGAAGCCGTTTATGCCGTTCTGGAGCACGATAGAGCCGATGTCCACGATGGAGTACATCAGC
>CALBGD010000026.1 GCA_937893735.1 uncultured Clostridia bacterium
CCGCATCATCGGGACTTTCCGATAAGCCCATCCGCTGGATCGTGGACGACTGCGAGAAGTTTATCGCCCGCGAGATAAGACGCGGCAGAAAGTATGATGCCGTTATCATGGATCCCCCGAGCTACGGCAGAGGTCCGGGAGGAGAGGTCTGGAAGCTTGAAAACTGCGTTTACGTCCTCGTTAAACTATGTTCGGGAGTCCTCTCCGACGATCCGCTTTTCTTCCTTATAAACAGCTATACTACGGGACTTTCGCCCTCTGTAATGGGATACATTCTCGGAAGCGTTCTTAGTAAGGAGCACGGCGGAAACGTCAGCTTTGACGAGATAGGTCTGCCCGTTCAGTCCACGGGAATGACGCTCCCATGCGGCTCTACGGCGATCTGGCAGAAGTGATACCCTGCCGTATTGCTTTTGCAGCCATTCAGAAAGAAAGCTTTGAGGAAATATGGAGAAAATGATAGAAATTAAGGGTCTGCACTTCCGCTATGAGTCGGAGAACGGAGACACCAAGCCGAAAGAGGACGTGCTCAAGGGCATTGACCTGAACATCGGTCGGGGAGAGTTCGTTGCGGTTCTCGGACACAACGGCTGCGGAAAATCGACCCTTGCCAAACATATAAACGCGATACTCCTCCCCACGGAGGGAACGGTCACGGTTGACGGCATCGACACCAAAGACGACAGCCGCCTTTTTGACCTCAGACAGCGGGCAGGAATGGTTTTTCAGAATCCTGACAACCAGATAGTCTCGTCTATCGTTGAGGAGGACGTGGCTTTTGCGCTCGAAAACCTCGGCGTTCCCTATGAGGAGATGAGAAAAAGGGTAGATGACGCTCTGAAAGCCGTGGATATGTACGAGTATCGTATGCATTCGCCGAGCCAGCTCTCGGGCGGACAGAAACAGAGAGTAGCTATCGCAGGTATCATCGCAATGCAGCCAAAGTGCATAATCCTTGACGAGCCGACCGCAATGCTCGATCCGCACGGACGCAAGGAGGTCATGGCGACAATAAAGCGCATGAACCGCGAACAGGGAGTCACGATAGTTCTTATCACGCATTATATGGACGAGGCGGCGCAGGCTGACCGCGTTGTTGTAATGGACGGCGGAAACATCATAATGGACGATGTTCCGAAGAAGATATTCTCGCAGGTAAAGCGGCTGAAATCCGTTGGTCTGGACGTTCCGCAGGTGACGGAGCTGTGCGATATGCTCCGTGAAAAGAATGTTGATATTTCCCCGGAAATAATCGGCGAACAGGAATGCGCCGAGGCGCTTTTCAGGCTCACCAAGGGCAGGAGCGCAGTGATCCCCCCGAAGCAGGCGGATAATTCCGAGGACGACCGCCCGGTGGTGCTCCAGTGCGACAAGGTGACATATAAATACAGCATAGGCACTCCGTTTGAAAAGACTGCGGTGAACAGCGTTGACCTGTCCATCAGGCAGGGCGAATTCGTGGGAATAATCGGGCACACCGGCAGCGGAAAATCCACGCTGATACAGCACTTCAACGGGCTTGTGAAGCCTACCTCCGGAACCGTCCTCGTTGAGGGTACGGATATCTGGAGCAAGGGCGTGAATATCCGGGATATACGCTTCAA
Organism: uncultured Clostridia bacterium; assembly: GCA_937893735.1. Taxonomy (GTDB): domain Bacteria; phylum Bacillota; class Clostridia; order Oscillospirales; family Ruminococcaceae; genus CAG-115. Next base: position 1,605 of record CALBGD010000026.1, read on the forward strand.
GGTGGGGCTTGTGTTCCAGTATTCCGAGCACCAGCTCTTTGAGGAGACCGTGGCAAAGGATATAGCCTACGGCCCGAAAAACATGGGGCTTTCCGAGGAGGACATAAAGAAGCGCGTGCGCAGCGCCGCAGAGAGCATGGATATAGTCCATCTGCTTGACAGGTCTCCGTTTGAGCTTTCAGGCGGTCAGCAGCGCAGGGTAGCCCTTGCGGGAGTCCTCGCGATGGATCCGGAGGTGCTCATTCTTGACGAGCCCGCCGCAGGCCTCGACCCCAAGGGCAGGGACAAGATACTGGCGCAGATAAAGCGCTATCACGAGCAGTACGGCAAGACGATACTGCTGGTGTCCCACTCGATGGAGGACATCGTGAAGTATGCGGGGAAAGTCCTCGTTATGAACAAGAGCAGGCTTTTCTGCTACGATACCGTGGATAACGTATTCAGCAGGACGGACGAGCTGGCGAAAATAGGGCTTGACGTCCCGCAGATAACCAGAATGAGTCATATATTAAAAGACCTCGGCACCGATATCGGCAGCGACATCTACACGACCGAAAGGGCGGCAGAACGCCTGCTTCCGCTGATAAAGGGCTGAAACAGAAGGAACAGAACAAAAGATGATAAAGGACATTACGATAGGGCAGTATTTTCCGGGTAATTCGGTCATACACAGGCTTGACAGCCGCGTAAAGCTCGTGCTGGATATCCTGTTCCTTGTTATACTTTTTACAGCGCAGAGCTACACGGGTCTGCTGCTGGGAATGCTTTTCATGGTGCTTTGCTATGTGCTGGCTAAGATAAAGCTCACCATGATACTGAAAAGCGTGAAGCCTATTCTTCCGCTGATGATTTTCACGGGCATACTGAATTTGTTCTTCGTGAAAGGTGAAACTCCGCTGTTCAAGTGGCAGTTCATCGAGATATATCCGGAGGGCATAGATACGGCGCTGTTCATGCTGATACGCGTTATCACGCTCATTGTCGGTATGTCCCTGCTGACCTACACGACCTCCCCTATCATGCTTACGGACGCCATCGAGCGGCTGCTTTCGCCGCTGAAGAAGATACACGTTCCGGTGCATGAGCTTTCAATGATGATGACCATTGCGCTGCGCTTCATACCCACTCTGGTGGAGGAAACGGACAAGATAATGTCCGCGCAGAAAGCTAGGGGCGCGGAGATGGATACCGGCGGACTTGTCAAAAAGGCAAAGTCCCTGATACCGGTGCTGATACCGCTGTTCGTTTCGGCGTTCAAGCGCGCGAACGAGCTTGCCACCGCGATGGAGTGCCGCTGCTACCACGGCGGCGAGGGAAGAACGCGGCTGAAAGTCATGCACACCGCTCCGAGGGATTACGTCGCCATCGGCTGCATGGTGCTTCTGCTGGCGGCGGTCATAGTCATTAACTGCTTTCCGGTGCTTCCGTGAACGTCAGGAGGTAAGATTTGCGTAATCTCAAGGTTTTCATAGCGTACAACGGCGCGGATTACCACGGCTTCCAGCGGCAGGACAACGCAATTTCCGTTCAGGAGGTAGTCGAAAACTGCATCGGAAAGCTGCTGAAAATTCCTGCTCCCGTAATATATGGCTGCTCAAGGACGGATACCGGGGTGCACGCAAGGCGGTTCTGCTTCAACGTCCATCTGGACAGCCGGATTCCCTGCGAGGGCTTCATGAAGGGAATGAACACGCTGCTGCCGCCTGATATCGCGGTGCTCTCCTGCGAGGACGCCCCGGAGGATTTCCACGCGCGCTACTGCACCAAGGGCAAGGAGTATGTCTACCTGATAACAAACGCCCCGCAGCGTGACGTGTTCTTCCAGAAGCTTGCCTATCACTATCCATACGAGCTTGACATCGAAAAGATGAACGAAGCGGCGCAGCTCCTTGTCGGGGAGCACGATTTCGCGGCATTCTGCCGCGCTGAGGGAAAAGCCCGAATGAAGTCCACCGTCCGGGAGATATACAGCTTCACGGCGGAAAGGAAAGAGGGCGTGTGCGAGCTGCGAATAAGCGGCAGCGGATTCCTGTACAATATGGTGAGGATATGCGCGGGCACGCTCATCTACGTCAGCGAGGGGAAGCTGACGCCGGACGACATAAAAAAAGCCCTCGAGACCGGCGACAGGAATTACGCCGGAAAAACGCTCCCGCCAGAGGGATTATATCTCAACGAGGTGTGGTATTGAGCTGGGGAAAGCTGGTACATGATGGATAAGAAAAACGATATAGGAAGATTCCGCAGAAAGCGCGAGGCGAAGCGCTTCGGCGTCAGGCTGCTGATAATCGTTGCGGCTCTGCTGGTGATAATGGTCATTGCGGCAAACTGGGACAGCATAATAGCTCCGCTGAAAGACGCAGCTCTTGATGTCGGCGAGGGTGGATTCCCGGTGGACCTTCCCGGAAGCACGGATTATGTTCTGGAGGACATTGGCGAAAATTTCTGCCTGCTGACGGATACATATTTCTACACCTATAATTTCGACGGTGCGATGATAATGAACGAGCAGCACGGAATGCAGAATCCGGAGATATCCAGCAGCAGCCGGCGCGCGCTCATCTACGACCGCAACGGCAGGGATCTCAGGCTGTATTCTAGGACGGGCGAGGTTTACGCGACCACGACCGGCGACACGATAGATTTCGCGCAGATAGGTCATAACGAGCGCTGTGCAGTCATCACAAAGTCATCGAAGTATTCCAACTGCCTGTATGTGTTCAACGGCGAGGGACACCAGATATTCCGCTGGGCTTCCCCGATGTACCTTATAGACCGGGTGGAGTTCTCGCAGGACGACAACAGCATTTTCGTGTCCGTCTGCGGAACGGAAAACGGCTCGCTGCAATACCGGATACTCCGGTTCGACCTTGACAATGCGGACGGAAGCATATGGCAGACGGACGTAGGCTCGGATATGGTGTTCTATATGGAATATTCAGGCTCGGAGCTGTTCGTTGTGAATGCAGGCGGCGTCAAGCTGCTGGATACCTCCTCCGGAGAGATAACTGCGGAAGCCGGATTCGTCAAGAATGTGGCGCAGATACCCGGCGGCAGGATACATTCCGTTCTGCTGAAAGAAAGCTCCGGCGGCTATGTGCTGACGATCTACGGCGACGGGCTGGAAGCCTCTGCGGCTCTTGCGATAAGCGACGTCACACGCGTGCGCAGCTCCGGCGACAGCTTCTATGTTCTGGCGGGCAGGGAGCTTGTCAGATATGACGAAACTCTTTCCGAGGTAAGCCGTCAGGAACTGGACGATGATTATTCCGATATGATCATAATAGGTAGTAACGCTTATCTTCTGGGCTATAATAAAGTTCAGAGACAGGCTCTGACATAAAGGAGAAACGTATGGGATCACAGTTTGCGATAATTTACGACGTGGTATTGGCTGTGGTGCTGGTAATGGCGGTGTTCGGAGGATTCCGCAAAGGATTCGTGAGCACGATAGTCAGCATGGCGGCGGTATTTGTTGCGTTCTTCTGTGCGCTGGGATTTTGCAGCCCGGCGGCGGAATGGCTGTACAAAACGTCTGTGGAAAAGCCGGTCAGCGAGGCTGTCAGCAGTACGCTTGACGACAGTATGGGAAAACTCACGCTGAGCACCCTTTCGGACATGGATTACAGCAAGGTAACGATATCCGGAGTCCCGGCGGACGAGGTAAAGCTGAATTACGAGGGCACCGGAAAGGTGATAGTCGAGCTTTCCGATGTCGGGCTTTCCGGCACTGGGTTCGAGAAAGCAGACCTCAGCAGCTTCGGCTTTGACGGCACGGAGGACCTTTCCTCCATGAACGGAAAGACCGCTGAGTTCACTATGAACGAGGTCAGCGAGAACGGGCTCGGTAAGCTGGCGGTAGCGCAGGTGATAGCCGTGAAGCTCCAGGGGAGCAGCGTTTTCACAGCGCTCACCGAATACACTACCGCAGTAGGCGACGCGGTTCCCGCGCTGTTCGGCGGCATGGCTCAGAGCATAGACAGCGGAGAGCTTTCCACGCTGCGTGCGCTGGTCCTTACGATGATGAACACCTCATCGTCCGTGAAAACGGCAGTGGTGGACAACATTATCCGCCCGACATTCATGATCGCGATGGAAACGCTGTTCTTCGTGCTGATTTTCGCGATAGTGACCGCGGTGCTCGAGATAGTTGCGTCAGCGCTGAAAGTGGTCAACAAGATACCTGTGATCGGCAGCCTTAACGGATTTTTAGGCGGCTGTACAGGGCTTATCAAGGGACTTCTTTCCGTGTGCATTATCTGTATAGTGGTGCGGTTCATCGTTACCCTTACGAACGGAGAGGTAATGCTCCTGAACGATCAGGCGATAGAGGCAACTTACGTATTCAAGTACTTCTACAACTTCGACCTGCTCAATTTTCTTTCCTAAAGGCAACTGCCCTCCGGCTTTACCGGAGGTGTGATATAAAGGTGGTTTTATTCTATGATGATGTGTTCCAGATGCAAGAAGCGCCCCGCAGTGGTGTTCATATCCTCAATGCAGGGCAGCGACAGGCGCACTGAGGGGCTCTGCCTCCACTGCGCAAAGGAAATGGGTCTGCCGCAGGTGAATGAATACCTCAAGCAGATGGGAATTTCCGAGGAAGAATTCGAAAAGGCATACGACGAGTTCTTTGACGAAAACGGCAACCCGAATCAGGAATTCCTGAAGAATATCGGGCTGACTGATATAACCAACGGCTTCAAGCCGAATGATTCCGATGACGAGGACGATGAGGACGGCGAGAACGGCTCGGAGCAGTTCTTTGAGAACGGCGGCTCCGGCACTATCTCGGATTTCGCAAAGTTCTTCGGGCTTCAGGAGAACAAGGATTCCGGGGACGGCGACAAGGACCAGAAGAAAAAGCGCGAGAAGCCGGAAAAGACCGACAAGAAGCGCAAGACTCTGGAGACTTTCTGCACGAATCTCACGCGCCGCGCAAAGGAGGGCAAGATAGACCGCATAATCGGCAGGGACAAGGAGATCGACAGAGTTATCCAGATCCTCTCCCGCCGCACGAAGAACAACCCCTGCCTTATAGGTGAACCGGGCGTCGGCAAGACCGCTATTGCCGAGGGAATCGCACTGCGGCTGGCAAGCGGAGATGTTCCGTTCAGGCTTCAGGGTAAGGAGCTCTACCTGCTCGAC